>JAEUIK010000768.1 GCA_016793185.1 Planctomycetaceae bacterium
TTGGACTCCCGAGTTTGATCCAGGAATTACAGCGGTTGGCAAAATCAACCTGAAGCGCCGTATACGGAACCGTACGTACGGTGCTGTGGGAGGGCGACGGGGGTAACCCCGTCCCCTACCCGGTAGCGGCCGCGCAAGCAAGTTCGCATGCGGAGCGGGGGCGCCGCGCGAACGCTGGCTCGCGCGATGGCCGTGCGATAGACTCAAGTCCGACGTAGGGACCGAGAGCGCGCTATGGCCACCAATCTCACCCCGCAATACCACAAGGCCGAAGAGCAGTACCGCCGCGCAGCCACGACGGAAGAAGAGCTCAAATGGCTGGAGGTGATGCTCAAGGAGATGCCGAAGCACAAGGCTTCGGAAAAGCTCCAGTCCGAGATTAAGCAGCGGATCAGCCGCACGAAGAGGGAGCTCGAAGCCGAGCGCAAGGCTCCCAAGAAGGCTCACGGCGTCGTCATCCCGCGGCAGGGAGCGGGCACGGTCATCCTGCTCGGAGGACCAAACGCCGGCAAGAGCAGCCTCGTGCGGCAATTGACGCGGGCCACGCCGGAGGTCGCCCCCTACCCGTTCACAACCCGCCTCGCGGCGCCCGCGATGATGCCGTGGGAAGACATCCATGTGCAGTTGATCGACACGCCCCCGATCACGTCCGCGTTCATGGAGTCGTATTTGCTCAACATGATTCGTGCGGCCGATCTGGCGGTGCTGCTGGTCGATCTGGACACGGACGAGGGGATCGAGCAATGCCAGGAGCTGCTCGATCGCTTGAACGCCACCAAGACACGGTTGGCAGCGCAGTCGATGCTCGACGAAGCCGATCTGGGGCTCTCGTTTACCCGCACGCTGCTGGCGCCGAACAAGCTCGACGCGCCCGGCGCCGGCGACCGTCTTGAGTTGCTGCACGAGCTTTGTCCACTCGATTTTCCGGAGTACCCGATCTCCACTGAGACCGGAGCCGGGGTCGAGGATCTCCGCACGGCAATCTATCGGGCGTTGAACGTGGTGCGCGTCTACACCAAGCAGCCGACGCACAAGACGGCGGACTTCGAGCGCCCCTTCACGCTCCCCGCGGGGTCCACGGTACTTGACGTGGCCGAGCAGGTGCATCGAGACTTTGCCGAGAAGTTCAAGTTCGCCCGCGTGTGGGGAACGGGCGTTCACGACGGAATCGTCGTCAAAGGAGACCACGAAGTTCACGATCGCGATGTCGTCGAACTTCACATTTGAGAGCTGCGCGAGAGATTCTCATCATCCGGATGCGAATTGGCCCCATGACCAATGTCGAAATCGCCGCTGTTTTCGACCAGGTTGCCGACCTGCTCGAGTTTCAGAACGTCAATCCCTTTCGGGTGCGGGCGTATCGCAATGCCGCGCGTGTCGTGCGCGATCTGGCCGAGCCACTGGCGGCCATTCTGGGCGACCCGAGCCGTAAGCTCACCGACATTGACGGCATCGGCAAGGACCTGGCCGACAAGATCACGACGCTCGTCGAGACTCAACAGCTCCCCTTACTGACGGAACTGCAGGCTGAGATTCCGCAGAGCGTCCTGGCGCTGTTGCGGATTCCAGGGCTCGGACCGAAGAAAGCCGCGGCCTTGCACCGCGAATTGGGGATCGTCAACCTCGAGCAAGTGCGCGAAGCCTGCCAGCAGCAGCGCGTCCGCGGCCTCAAGGGCTTCGGTGCCAAGACCGAAGAGCTGATCCTCGCCGGCCTGGCGTTTGCCGAGCAGGCCGGGCAACGCATCTACTGGGCCGAGGCCGATTCCTTCGTCCGCGCCATCAAGCAACACCTGGCGGCGACTCCCGGAATCAAGCAGCTCGAGGCCGCTGGCAGCTATCGCCGCGGCCGCGACACGATCGGCGATCTCGACTTTCTCGTCGTGGCCGACCATCCAGCCGCGGCGATGGACCGCCTGGCCGAATTCGCCCCGACCGGCACCCTGATCGGCCGCGGCGACACGAAAATGTCGATCCGCCTGCCGCAAGGCCTGCAGATCGATCTGCGCGTGGTGCCGGAGGAATCCTTCGGCGCCGCTTTGCAATACTTCACCGGCTCGAAGGACCACAATATCGTGCTCCGCGGCCGAGCCAAAGACGCGGGCCTGAAGATCAACGAATACGGAGTCTTTCGCGGCGCCCAGATGATCGCTGGTCGAACCGAGCAGGAAGTGTATGCGGCGCTGGGGCTCCCCTGGATCCCGCCCGAGTTGCGCGAGGCCCGCCGCGAGTTCGACTGGGCTGACGCTGGCACCCTCCCCGCGTTGATCGAGCTCGAGCAGATCCGCGGCGACCTGCACATGCACACCACCGAGACCGACGGGCAGGCCTCACTCGAAGAAATGGTCGCCGCCGCACAAGCTCGAGGACTTGACTACATTGCGATCACGGACCACTCGCAGCGCGTCACGATGGCCAACGGGCTCAATCCGCGGCGAGCCCGGGCCCAATGGGCTGA
>JAEUIK010000792.1 GCA_016793185.1 Planctomycetaceae bacterium
GCAGGCCGAAGGCGATGTTCTCGGCCACCGTCAGATGCGGGAAGAGGGCGTAATCCTGAAACAGCAACCCCACGCCCCGCCCCTGCGGCGGCAAGTGGATCCGGCGCTCCGCGTCGAACCAGGTCTCAGCGCCAAATTGAATCCGCCCAACGGCCGGGCGTTCAAGACCCGCCAGACAGCGGAGAAACGTCGTCTTGCCGCACCCGGAGGCGCCCAGCAGCGTGGTGACATAAAAACCTTGCGCGGGCGACGTCAGGGCCGCACTGATCGAGGGACCGTGGCGGTACCGCATCGTGACGTCGGCGGTCAGCTCGCTCATCCGCGGGCGCTCCTCCGCTCGAGCGCCGAGACCGCCACGAGCACGACGAGCGCAAAAGCGACGAGCCCGAGAGCCGCCTGGCCGGCTGCCGCATAATCGAGAGCTTGCACATCGTCATAGATCGCGATCGAGAGCGTTCGCGTCACGCCCGGGATATTCCCGCCGACCATCAGGACGACGCCGAACTCCCCCACGCAGTGCGCAAAGGTCAACACCAGGCCCGCCACGAGCCCCGGCCACGAGAGGGGCAAAGTCACACGGCGAAACGTCGCCAGCCGTCCCGCGCCGAGGCACCACGACGCCTCCACCAATCGCCGATCGGTGCGGGCCAAGGCCGCCGTGAACGGGCGCACCGCGAACGGGAGGTTGTAGAGAATCGACGCCAGCAAGATTCCCGGAAACGTGAATGGCAGCGTCGCGCCCCACCACGCCTCGGTCCAACGCCCCACGGGACCATCGGGCCCGGTCGCCATCAAAAAGTAGAAGCCCAGCACAGTCGGCGGCAACACCAGGGGGAGCGCCACCAACGCCTCGACCGGCGCCCGCCAACGTGAGTTCGTCGTGGCCAGCCAATGTGCTAAGGGCAAGCCCAGCACCAGCAGCGCCGCCGTCGTGCCAACCGCCAGTCGCAGCGTCAGCCACACTGCCGCAAGATCCATACGCTCATTCCTGTGGCCGGAGGAACCCGTAGCGGGCGAGGATCTCGCGTCCCGCCTTGCCGGCAATGAACCGCTGAAAGCGGATGGCGGCGTCGCGATCCTGGGCCCAGTTGAGCACGATGCACCCCTGCTCGATCCGGGGGTACGCTTCCTGGGGAATGAGCGCGTACCTCCCCTTGGACTTGAGCGGCGGGGCCAGCGCCAGGCTCAAGGCCAGCAGCCCGACGTCCGCGGCGCCGCTTTCGACGAACTGCGACGCTTGCGCGACGTTCTCGCCCCGCACCAGCCGGTCGCGAACCTGGATGGCGAGTCCCTCGTGCTCCAGGGCGGCCAGCGCGGCGCGTCCGTACGGAGCATGTTGCGGATTGGCGATGGCGATCTTTTGCACCGCCGGCTCGAGCACCGCGCGCAGGCCGAGCTTCTCCACGGCCAGCGGCGAGTCCTGCCGCACCCAGACGACGAGTTGCCCAATCGCATATAGCAGTTCAGTCTCCCGGTCGGCATGCCCCGCCTCGACCAGCTTCCGCGGATAAGCGATGTCCGCCGAAAAATACAGATCGAACGGCGCCCGGTTCGAGAGCTGCGCGAAGAAGGTCCCCGAGGAACCGTACGTCGCCGTGATCTGCATCCCGGGCTCGGTCTTCTCGAACTCGCGGATCACGTCGGCCAGGGCAAATTGCAGGTCCGCGGCCGCCGCGATCGAGACCCTGCGCGTGACGCCTGACGTTTCCGGCCGCGGCGCCGCTGACGATTCGCAACCAATCGCGGCCGCCAACAGCACCACCAGCGGCCAGACACGAGCCAGGAGTCGAGGGCCGGAATTCATCACGGCACCACCTCGAGCGCGCCCGCGGCGGCGCTGGAGTAGCCGGGCAGGTCGTCGACGACGCGGCGGTAGGCCGGCGAGCGAACGACGCGCAGCAGGGCTTGCAGCCGGCGATCCCCCAGCAACTCGTTCGCAAGACAAATCTCATACGACTCCTGCTGGACCGGCAGGAAATCGAGTCCCGCCTCGGCGGTCGCCAGCTGCAGACAAATCCCCGCATCGGCCCAGCCCGCCTGCACCGCTTCGGCCACGCTGCGATGGTGCCTGGCAATGCGGCGCGGCGCACGGTCGGTCAGCAGCCGATCCAGACATTGACGGGCTCCCGATCCAGGTTCGCGGCCGATCCAGGTCAACTTATTGCGAACCGCGGCGCGTACCGACTTCAGCTTGAGCGCCGGGCTGGCGGCGATCCCTTCCTGCCAGTCGGCCATCCGCAGCAACTGGTAGCCGGCTCCCAGCCGCTCGCGGACGACTTGCGCGTTACGTCGCGGTTCTTCGGCGGTCGAGAGATGGATTCCGGCGAGGTGGACCAGTCCCTGGCGCAACAGTTCCAACGCCTCGCTGCTGGATCGGGGCAAGACGAGCAAGCGCAAGCCCGTCGTTTGTGCGTAGAGACTGGCCAGCAATCCGGCCGCCGGATCGCAGCACGCCAGTACGAGCGTCTCGCTCGCCCGTGCGGCAGCGAGTGAACCGGCCTCGAGCGCCGGCCCCTGAATGTCGGCCAACGGAGTGAGCATCGGGGTCGCGCGTGCCGGGTAATGGACCAGCCGACCCGAGACTTCGGCCTGCCAGGCGGGGCTCGCAGGCGTCGCAGACTCGGCCGCCCACACGATCGGCGCCTCCGGCGCGGCGCCGCCAAAGAGCTCCTCGACCGTCGTGCCGAAGGCTTGGGCCAGGGCCAAGGCCGCCGCGACCGAGGGAACCAGCCGGCGCCCTTCGATCGCGCTGACCGCCGTGCGCGAAATGCCCGTCTTCTCGGCCAATTCGGCCTGCGACCAACCGCGCGCCAGGCGGGCGTTACGAACCTGGTTGTGGTGGGATTTGCCCATCGGCCATCCAGCAAACTGGGGGCGTGCGAATGCGCGTAATCCGCCATCCCACCGCCGCACCCCGGGGCGCAAGCGATTAGACACGAAGATGTCAAGCAACTGGCAGAATACTGCCCAGCCGGCCCGGCGGCAACCTGACGGGGGTCGCGCCATTCGGCCGGGTCGTCAGGGGGAGCAAGGGCCGTGGACCCCCGGGCAAGAATATCGCGGATTGACTAGTTGACATGTAGATAGATTCCGATATATTTGAATGGAGAGAGCAACCATGCCGACCACCCAACTCAAACTGACCAACCTGGAGGCCCTGACCGCGGCGGCGGAATGCCTGCGCATCCTGGCCCACCCGCACCGCTTGCGGATGATCCAGATGCTCTTGCAGGGAGACTTCACCGTCGGCGAACTGGCCGAGGCCTGTGACCTCCCCAGCCCGATGGCGTCGGAGCACCTGCGCCTGATGCAGCGCTGCGGTTTTCTGAACAGCGAGAAGGAGGGACGCCGGGTCTATTACCGTGTCAGCGAGCCGCATCTGCAGGAGATCCTGAAGTGCGTCGAATCGCGGTTTGGCACCGCGAGTGCGCGCCGCTGATTTTTTTGCGACAACATATCGTTAAGTACCGATATTTAAACCTTTTTGTCGCCGAGCGTTCGGCGCCCAACCAGGAGGAATGCCATGAGCGTCACCACCATTACCCCTCGTCAGTTGCATGACTTGGTGCAAGCCGGTAACTCCCTCGAATTGATCGACGTCCGGACGCCGGTCGAGTTCCGCGAAGTCCACGTCGGCTTTGCCCGCAATGTCCCCCTGGATCGCCTGGACGCCGCGCACATCGCCGCCGGCCGGGCCGGTTCGACGCAGCCGCTGTACGTGATCTGCCGCTCCGGCGGACGAGGCAAGCAGGCCTGCGAGAAACTGCTGGCCGCGGGCTATACGAACGTTGTAAACGTCGAGGGGGGCACGCAGGCCTGGGACCAGGCCGGGCTCCCGGTCGTGCGCGGGCAACAGGCCATCTCGCTCGAACGGCAGGTCCGCATCGCCGCCGGGTCGCTGGTCGTGCTCGGAGCGGCATTGGGCTATTTCGTCCATCCCGCCTGGATCGGTCTCTCGGCCTTTGTCGGCGCGGGACTGGTCTTCGCCGGCGTCACCGACACTTGCGGCATGGGACTGCTCCTGGCCCGGATGCCCTGGAACCAGGTGGCAGCCTCCGCGACCACCTGCAGCACGACAAGCACGTCCCATCGCGAGCAGAAACCGCAGTCGTCGTGCTGCGGTTGAACCGGACCGGGGGGGTATTCGGCGCCCACCCGGCGTGCGCGGCGACGTCGCTGGAAGCAATCATCTCGCAACTTCTACTTGCACGGAGAACTCCGATGAAACTCAAGCAGTACTTCCTGGGGTGTCTCTCCCATGCGTCGTACCTGATCACCGACGAGAAAACTCACACTGCGGTGGTCGTC
>JAEUIK010000795.1 GCA_016793185.1 Planctomycetaceae bacterium
GTCAAACTGCAGCAGGATCCCGAGACTGGCATGCTCGAGATCGTTGTCCGTGACACGGGCAAGGGAATCGCCCCCGAGCACTTGCGGCGCATCTTCGACCCCTTCTTCACGACCAAGAGCGGCCCAGACGCCAGCGGCAAAGGCGGGACCGGGCTGGGGCTCTCCGCCTGCCGCGACATTATCGAAGCCCATCAGGGGCGCATTCGCGTCGAGAGCACCGTGGGCCGCGGCACGGCCTTCATCCTGAAGCTGCCGGTGGCTCGGAGCGAAAGCACAACCGCGGGTGTCCCGGCTGCGCCGCCGATCCATCTGCCACAGCAGAACTCGGGCTTTACGCCGAGCGAATCGGGGTTTTAGCGGCCGGCCTTACGGGGCTCCGCCCGAGAGCGGGCTGGTTCCGCCAGTCGGCTGAATGAACTCGAACGGCTGCGGTTGCGACGGCACAAAGTTCGCCGGCGGCGGAAGCGTGTTCGCCGGTCCCGGCAAGACATTGGCCGGGGGAGGCAGTTCTTGTGGCACGGGGGGCAGCGGCTCGGGCAGATTCGGATCCTGACGGATGATCTGCGGCAACGGCACGTGCCAGTTGCTGTTCTTGGGAGTCGCCTGCCCGGAGCGCGCCAGTAGCTTGGCGACGATCTTTTGCTCCAAGGGAATGTCGCGTCCCTGCGGGATCCAGCCCTTGGTGTAGGGTTGTCCGCCTACCGGCTCGGTGTACGGGGTGAGCGAGTCGTCGTAGCGGAACGTGGCCGCGCCGACCGTGGCGTGCTCGGGCCGCACGAGGTCTTCAAGCTCTTTGTAAACGGTCACGTCGACGAGATAGCCGCTGGCGGCCGGAATCACCCGCACCGTCGCGCGGCGGCGGATTGACTGGAGCGTGCTCTCGGAGCGCTCGTAGCCGCCGACCGAATCGCCGTGCCAGGGTTCCAGGAGCGTGGCGCCCGTTTGCCAGAGCGTTTCGATTCGCCCTTCGGTCTCGGTGTCGCCGATCAACCGCACGCGGTCGAGCCGTTCGATGCGGAAATAATCGTCGACCACGTCGACCACCTGGTCGAACGCGTAATCGCGGTCAGTGAGCGGGAAGAGCGCGGGATTCTCGAACTGCGCAACCACCGGCGGCGCCGGTCCCCAGACGGAACAGCCCGCGAACAGGCAGAGCCCGAGTGTTGCTGCTAGCAGCCGAAGCATGCAGAATCCGCGCGAAGAACTCGAAAAGAAGGGGGCGGGATTGTGCCCAAAAGCTCCCGCCGGAGCAAGGGCAGGTTGGGCCGGCCGGCATCCCGATCGAACCGTTCCGACGCGTTCTTCTGGAGCCGCGGCCAGCGGCCGCCGTCTTTCCTCACGCCGTCGAGCGCCAGCCGCTGGCGGATCTGCCCGGGCCCCGCTCACCGCTCACGCCAGTGCTAGCGGTTCCTGGCACCGCGTCATGCGGTCGTGGATGGCCAGGATCTCGGCGGCTTCGGGATGGACGCGCTCGGACCCCAGCGTCTCCCGGAACCAGCAAGTGGCGTAGGCTGCCTGCCGCTTCACGTACTTGGCTTGCCAGCGTTCGAAGGCCTGTTGCGCCTCCTCGGTCTCGCGCGGCCAGCGAATCGGATTGGCGCGATGCTCGCAGCGCCAGGGTTTGGGCGAGAGTCGGGCGCGAAAGCACTCTTGCGCCCGGCACAGGCGGATGTAGAGCGGATCGGTGCCGAGTGCCACCAGCAAAGCATTCGTCGCGGGAGCGACTGGATCATAGAGCTTGTGGATGACGATCGCCCGCATGCCGGCGAAGGTCCGATAGAGGCGGACCGCGCCTCCTGGCTCTTGGCGCACGAACGCTTCCAGACGCGCACGGATCGCGGCCTCGCGCTGCTCCTCGGGAGATTGGACCGGCCGGCGAAGGAGGCGTTGCAGGTGATACCAGAGCCATTCCCACGGGGAGTACGGCGGAAAGTCCAGGTCGATGAACAGCACGCGCGCGGCGTTCAGCACGAGCGCCCCGTAGGCGTTCTGCGTCACCGCGGCGAGCGTCTCGCCGTGCGAGTCGCAGATCCGCTCCAGCACTTCTTCGCGCATCGGCAGCGAGTCGTACTCGTACTGCGAGGGGGGCAGGCCCGAGTGCCAGCCTTCGGCCAGCCACCGCCGCAGCGTTCGCTGCGCGACGGCCAGGGCCGACTCTCGGGCGTCGTCCTCGCTGACGTCGGACGAGCGCCAACAGGAAAACGCGATCGGCCTGCCGGAGGAATCGACGTCCTCGGCAGTCGACTTGGCCCAGAAGCGCGGGATCTTCACTGCGCCACCCTCACTCGACCGGCACGCACGGCTAAGCCAACGGCGGCCGGCGACCCATGACGAGCGAGACCACGAAGAGGATCAGGAAGACGACGAAGAGAATCCAGGCGATCTGCATCGCCAGACCCTCGAGCGCCCCCATCCCCAACGCGGCGGCAATCAGCGCGACGACCAGAAAGATCAAAGCCCAGCGAAGCATGGCGGATTCCTTTCGGTGTGCGGTTCAGACGGCTCGTCGCAACCGGCGACGGCTCGTTGGTTAAGCCTACGCTATCGCAACTGCCAGCGGGATAAGTGCCGGGCGATTGTGCCGATTTTGCCGCGGAATTCAGTCAACTTGCCGGCTGTCCCGGGGGGCCTCATCGCTGGCTAAAGTGATAACGCCCTTTTCAGGCCATTGTTGACCGCGCGCATGAGAGCCGGCGTCATCGAGCCAATGACACCCAGAATGAATTTCTGGTCGATGGTGCAAAGATTCTCGCACTGCACTTCGGATCGCAGTCGGAGACCTGATTGCTGGCCATCAGCGGTTGAAATGTCAATCAACACGTGCGTGTCGAGATCGCGATGCAGTCGGCTCGTGATGAGAGCAATGATCGTATCTTTGAGCTGGGCGTTCTTGTCGTCGGCCTGGACGACCAGCGCGGGACGGACTTTGCTCCCTCGCGCATCGCTGAATGGATAGTCGACAATAACGACATCGCCCCGCTTCATTTTTGTCGGCGCGGGTCGAGGTCGTTGTAAATGTCCATTTCCGGGTCATCCCAGCCGGCTCGGTGACCGGCGTCAATCAAGAGTTGCTTGCGCTCGGAGTCGGAGAGTGGCTCCTCCGCAATAATGCACTTCAAACGCTCGTAAAGATCGGCGCGAATCAGCACGTAGCGCTCGTTACGCTCGTCGTCAATGACTTCGACCGGTGCGCCATGCGACTGTTCTACAGCCTGTCTGAGCTCGGATGGCAGATTCATACCATGATTATACCACCGGTCCGTGTGGTACGTCGATAAACGTTGTTCACCAGCTTAGGGTAGCCTGAAATCCGTGCAGCCGCATCGCGAACGCAAGTCAATTCGCACAATCTAGTTCTCGGTTCAAATAAACCCGAAGGCATTGGCTATCCACAGCACAAGGATAGTGCCGGCAATTGCCGATCCCAGGGAGCTGATCTCAACGGCCCGATTTCCGTATCGTAGGCTTTGGACTCCCAAAAAAATGCAAATCGGTGATAGGCACATAACTCCCATGGCCGGAACGAGCGCGAGCAGCAAAGCCGAAGGATCGGCCCCGTCATGATAGTGCGGTTGGTTAAAGAAGCAGAAGATTAGGACCAGAATAGTCGCGATTCCAAGGCCGTTTACCGCCGCAAGTATCATCGCCGCTTCGTTTCGGTTTCGGTTGGCGGCAATTTGACCCCGCAGTGCTTCGGCATTCAGTAGCTCCTCCGCCCCCTCCGGTGTATCGATCATGGGAAAACCTGCTCCCAACGAGGGCGCTAATCGAACTCACGTTACTGTCTCGTCCCCTTCCGCTCCTCATGCCGCTTCATCATGTCCTTCCAGTTCGTGAACAGATCATAGTTTCTTCTGAACCTGAAAACACGGCATTGCGCCATGTTCTGCACGCTATTGCACAACGAGCGAAGAAACCTGTCCGTTCAGTCTAGGTGCTCTTGTTCCGAAAGATCGCCGAAGGGGGCCTCTCGCCGTGGTGCTGCGCGCCATGTAAATCGCCCGAAAACGGCATACATGAAGCCAGGATATCCAAAGACAACCAGGCCAATCAGCGCGTTGAGTGCAGTCGCGGATGAGCGACGTCCATCCCCAAACCAGTGGCCCGTCACCAGCATGGATATCAGATACGCCAAATAACCGATGAAGACGATTGCCCCTACGGCGCGCCAACACCACCAGAAGCGAGTCGGACTGTAGAGTCCCAAAAGAACGCACAATGCAAGCAATTCGACGGCGCCCATGACGACCCAACCGCTCGTCGCAGATGGCCGCACGAACAGCGGTAGGATGACAAGCGTCGCAACCAAGAAGGGCGCCGTACACCAGAACATGAACCGCGTGGGCGGCGGTAGCTCTTCAACTCTCATGGCGCGTGATCGCGTGCCTGATCGCGCGATCTCCTAGATCGTCTGCTTCCAGCGCAACATACCTCCCCTCAAAACTCGTTGGTAGGTTGCCGCTGACTGCTTCGCCCCATCAGCTGGCACGATACTTGCACTGAATCGCAGACTTTGGCGTGAAATTGCTGCGATTCAAGCCAAACAGTGAGAAACCACCTATTTCTGCAACTCCTTCGGCTTCGGCAAGTTCTGTCCAAACCGTTCCTCGTGCCGCTTCATCATGTCCTTCCAGTTGGTGAAGAGGATTCCTTCGCGCTCGAGGAACTGCTTCACTTCCGGGTCGGAGAACATCTGCGCCTCCCAGGCGCGCTGCTGCGAGGTGCCGGTGATGTGCTTGAGGCCCTCGGACATAATCGAGGGGTGAAAGATCAGCTCGGTGATGCCGGGGCGGAGGTCGCGGATCTGTTTGTAGAAGACCTCCTTCTTCTCTTCGTAGGTCTTGCCTTCGCCGACCGCGCCGAAGTCGTCGAGCATCGGCAGCGTGTAGTTCTTGGTCAACTCGGCCATCTTCTCGGTCGCCGGGTACCCCTGCTTGCGAAACTTCTCGATGATGTAAGGCGTCGGCGCGATGACCATCGCCGGGATGTTGTATTCCATCGCCAACTTGACGTAGACCGCCGTGTAGTCGGGGCGGGCGTAGAGGCAGCCCATGTGCGTGTCGATGTGGCTCGGCTTGATGCCGCGCGACAGCGCCCGCTCGATCTGGGCGCGGATCTCCTTCTCGATCTCCTCGGCCTTGGCCTTGAGCGCCGTCTTGCGGACGTCGTCCCAGAGATAGCCGTCGGGGTCGATCATGCCCGGCACGGCCGCTCCGGCGACCGGCCCCCAGCGATACCACTTCCACTCGCTGTTCATGGCCAGGTGCAAGCCCATGTCGTGCTCGGGATGCTCCTTGTACCAGTTGGCGATCTCATTGAACCAAGGGCATGGGACCATCATCGCGGCGGATTGGATGTCCCCCTTGCTGAGGTATTGCTTGGCGGCCTCGTTGGCCTCGTAGCACATGCCGATGTCGTCGGCGTGCAGAATCAGCACCCGCTTGTCGGCCGGAAAGCCGAGCTTCTCGGCCTGCGTCTCGGCCAGGGCGGTCGCGGAGCCCGCGAGGAGAGACGCCAGCAGGGGCAGGGCTAAGAGGGGGCGGAAGATGCCGATTCCTGCGGAAGTATGACGCGTGACCAAGGGAAACTCCTTCAAAGTCGTGTGCGGTTGGGAGCTCGGTTGAGTGCCCCGTTTTGCCATAAACTGCCCCGTTTGTCGAGATTCCGCAGGTTTTGACTGGCCCGCGCTATTTTTCGACCCGGGGGAACTTTGGTCCTCGCCGGACTACTAATTCGGTAGGGGCCGTTCGTCATCCGGCCGTTCTGGCTCAAGGTATCTCCGGATCAGGGAGAGCAGAAATGTCGACGCCGCACATCGCTCGCGAGATCGCTGGCTGGTCGCAGGGACTCGGGATTGGGAGGCGGGGATTGTCGTGGCTCGTGATGGTTGCTGCCGCGCTCTGGTCGGTCGCGGCGAGCGCCCAAGGGGTGCTGGTGGCCGTCGATCCGCAGGAGCCAGCGCGCCTCCCCAGGCCGATCCTGCCGCCGCATCCGCAGCCCGTGCCGGTCCAAACGTACAAGATCAAGGAGATCGACGTCCGCGCGGCGCTCGCCCAGCAGGTGGCGAAAGTGCAGGTGTCGCAGACGTTCGTCAACACCGGCAGCCGGGCGATGGAGGTGGCTTTCTTGTTCCCGCTTCCCTACGACGGGGCGATCGACCGCCTGACGTTGATGGTCGACGGAAAGGAGATTCCGGCCAAGCTGCTGTCAAAGGAAGAGGCGCGCCGGCGCTACGAGGAGATCGTCCGCCAGAACCAGGATCCCGCGCTCTTGGAATGGATCGGCGCGGGCATGTTCCAGACGAGCGTCTTTCCCGTGCCACCGGGGGCCGAGCGGAAGGTGACGCTCCGCTATTCGCAGCTCTGCCGGCAGGATCGAGGATTGACCGACTTCCTCTTCCCACTGAGCACGGCCAAGTACACCTCGACTCCGGTCGAGAAGGTGGCGATCGAAGTGGCCATCGAGAGCTCGACCGACATTAAGAACGTCTACAGCCCGACCCACCAGGTGGAAGTGAAGCGACCCGACGGCCTCCACGCAACCGTAACGTATAAGGCCGAGAACCAGGTTCCGGCCAGCGACTTCCGGCTGCTCTACGACGCCGAGGGGGGCAAGGTGGGCGCGAGCGTGTTGAGTTACAAGCCGAAGGGGGACGAGGCCGGCTTCTTCCTGCTGCTGGCGACGCCCGAGGTGAAGCCGGCCGAGGGGGAGCCGCTGGCCAAGACGGTGATCTTCGTGGTCGATCGCTCGGGCAGCATGAGCGGCGAAAAGATCGAGCAGGCCAAGAACGCATTGAAGTTCGTGCTCAACAACCTGCGTGCAGGAGACACGTTCAACATCGTGGCCTACGACAGCGAAATTCAAACGTTCCGCCCTGAGCTGCAGAAGTACGACGAGACGACGCGGGGGGCCGCACTGGGCTTTGTCGAGGGATTGTTCGCCGGCGGTAGTACCAACATCGACGGGGCGCTCCAGACCGCGCTCGGGCAGCTGACCGACAACTCACGCCCCGCATATATCATCTTTCTCACTGACGGACTCCCGACCGATGGCGAAAAGAACGAGGCGAAGATCGCCGTGAATGCCCACGAAGCCAACCGGGTGCGGGCCCGGATGTTCGCCTTCGGCGTCGGCTACGACGTCAACAGCCGGCTGCTGGATCGCTTGAGTCGCGAGAATTTCGGGCTCAGCGAGTATGTGCGTCCTAACGAGAACATCGAGGCGCACGTGAGCCGGCTCTACAATCGCATCGGCTCGCCCGTGCTGACCGAAGTGGCCCTCAAGTTCGAGTTCGACGGCGCCCCGCCGGAATCAGGGGATCGCGTGAGCCGCGTCTATCCCCGAGGTTCGTTCGATCTCTTCGCGGGGGAGCAACTCGTAGTCGTCGGGCGTTATCAACAAGCGGGGACCGGCAAGGTGGTCATCACCGGCAGCAACGCCGGCCAGCAGGAGAAGCTGGAGTTCCCCGTCGAGCTCACGGCGGCCAGTGCCGACGAGACGTACGCGTTCGTCGAAAAGCTTTGGGCCGTGCGCCGCGTGGGAGAGATCATCGACGAGATTGACCTCAAGGGGAAGAACGACGAACTGGTGAAGGAACTGGTCGAGCTGTCAACGCGGCATGGGATTCTGACGCCTTACACGTCGTTCCTTGCCGACGAAACGAGCGACCCGCGCAAGCTGGCCGAGAACGCGACCCAAGCGGGCCGCGGCCTGGAACGCCTGTACGAGGCGGGCGGCCAGGAGGGTTTTGCCCAACGCGTGGCCAAGGGAGCCTTGCAGCAGGCCGTGACCGCGCCCGCGCTGGGCGAAGCTCGCTACAGCGACCTGGCCACCGGCCAATCGGTTGCCGTGCAGACGGTCCGCAACATCGGCGCCAAAACGTTCTACTGCCGCGACGGCCAGTGGCGCGATGCCGCCTGCCAGGTCGAACCCCGGGACGCGATCCGCGTCACGCAGTTCAGCCCTGAGTACTTCAAACTGGCTGAAGCGCACGGGCGGACCGTGTCGCAGTACCTGGTCTTCGACGAGCCGGTCTTGCTGCAGATCGAAGAGAAGTGCTACTTGATCGAGCCGCCGGCGAAGTAAGCAGCGGTCGCCAGCCCAAACGAACCGGGACTGCATGACAACGTCGAGCCGGGGGTGTTAACCCCCGGAGGACTTTGCCTTACGGTGTCGGGGACGATCCCGAGTAGTTCTGCCTGGCGTCTGTGACGCCAGACCCGCGCACGCGAGTTTGCTGCCTCCGGGGACTCACGTCCCCGGCTCGAGCGAGCGGTTGATTTCGAGTCGCCAGTTGGTGAGCGCAGTCAGGAGTCCAACTCCTAGGCGTTGAGCTTCACCGACGGATCGTCGGCGATGTTGACCCACACGTGGACGTGCGGCGCGCCGCGGAAGTACCAGACCATGGCCGGTCCTTCCAGCCGCCAGCAGTCCCAGACGCCGTCGCCGCCGATGTCGCCTTGCTGGTAGAAGGCCAGTGAGCACTTCTCGAGTCCCCCCTGCGCCTTGATGCAGGCCAGCGCCTCGTCGCGATCCGACTGGCGATACGGTTCGATCAGCGTCTGCAAGACTTTCTGGGCGTGCTCCGCCTGGTCGGCCGAAAGCTCGCTGATCGGAATGCCCGGGAACCCGCCCGCGGTGCCGCGGAAGCCGGCATCCTGCTCGCGCGGCAGCTTTTCGACCAGCGCCAGCTTGCGCTGTTTGCCGTCGAGCATCTCATAGAGCTTGTTGGCCGCCAGGGCCTGGTGCCAGAAGACGTTGCCCGGATGATCGGGGGCCTCGTCGAAGTTGCCGCCCGCCGCGTGCCCGTAGAAGATCGGACCGCCGAAGGCCACGTGATCGGCCGAGTTGCCGTCGCAGCGCATCGTCATGTGGCGCCCGGTGACGACCAGCTCGAACTTGCCGTCGCCCGGCTTGCCGAAGATCGCAATGCTCTGGTCCTCGCCGAACCCGCCGGCGTCGTCCTCGAGCTGTTTGTCGAACTTGGCGACCCACTCGGGCTGGACCATGCCGACGAAGATCTCGCGGACGATAGCCTTTTGCTCGGGCGTGTAGAAGTCGCTGTTCAATTCGATGTCGTTGATGTTCCAGTTATTGGCCACGAACGTACGCAGCAATCCTCGCTTGGGATCCTGATGGTCCCAGCTAAAGCAGATCGCGCTTTTCTGCTTGTCGTCGAGCTTGTCGTAGAGAACCTTGACGAGCGTCTCCGGCGACGAGGCCGCGGAAGGCGTGTCGGCGGCGACGGCCCAGTGCGGCAGCGTGCCGGCGGCGACGACCGCTCCACCGGCCGTCTTGAGGAAATCGCGGCGGTTCCACCCCTCGCGGGCGGGCGAGCAATCGGGGCATTTGCGCTGGTTGTCCGACATGGGTATCCTCCTCGGCGTCGATGGTTGGAATCGCGTGCGGGCAGACTTGCCGTCCGTACGTCTGCGGGATCATTCCCTAGCTGACCCGCGCCATTAGAAACCAACGGTCGAGGGCGTGCAAATTTTGGCCGCCGCCGGCGATGCCGCGCTCAGCGCGGCCGGGCATGCGCTGACCGCTGCGACCGGGGCTGGCAAACGGGGCAAAAGAAAGTCGCCCGCTGCGCTTGGACGATGCGGCGCACGACTCCCTGGCGGCAACGGAGGCAGACTTCGTCGGCCTTGTCGTAGACGCGATGGTGGTTCTGGTAGCCCCCCTCCTGGTTGAGCGCGTTGCGGTAGGTGCCGTCGGAGAGGGTCGAGCCTTCGTAGAGCACGGCCGTTTCGAGGATCTGCCGCATGCAGACGTGAACTCGCCGCCAGTCGTCGGCCTTCAGCTTCTGGCAGGGGCGTTCGGGATGCAGGGATGCCGCATGCAAAATCTCGGACGCGTAGAGGTTGCCGATTCCGGCCACCCTCTTCTGATCCAAGAGCGCCACCTTGATGGGCCGTTGGCTCCGTTCAAGGCGGCCGCGCAGTTCGTCGACCGAAATCGTCAGCGCGTCCGGACCCAGTTGTGCGGGTCCGTACCAGGCGTCGAACTTGTCGGGGGCGAGGAGCCGGACCTTGCCCAGTCCGCGACGGTCCCAGAACAGCAACTCGGGGGGGCCCCCTTCGAGGGTGAGGCGCAGTCGCAGGTGGGTCGTATTGGGAGGCGCCGCCAGGAGTACCAGCCCCGTCATCCGCGGCTCGAAGACGATTCGATCCCCCCCGGAGAGCGAAAGGACGACGCGCTTTCCGATCCGACCGACCTCGGTAATCTCGGCTCCGCGCACGCGCCGATGCCAGCTCTTGAGATCCGGCGTGATCTCCACGGGACGGAGCCGGCAGCGGGGGCGCTCGACGGCCCGGATCCGGCAGCCGGCGACCGGGGCAATGCCGCGCCGCATGGTTTCGACTTCGGGCAACTCGGGCACGCGAACCTCGCGGCTCGTCAAAGACTCTCATCGACGGAGACCGGCCCCGGCGGCCGCCGCGCGTCGAATCCGATTAAAGCACTGTCCGCTGAGCGAACCAAGGGCTGAAAGTGGGCCAGGGGCGGCCCTTGACCCCTCTGGGCAGGCGGTCGAGAATCGAACCTTCGCGGCCCCACGCATCCCCTCGCTCGGCGGGTGCCGACCGGCCCCCCCTTCGCTGCGAGAATTGCTATGCCTGCCACGAGCCACGTGCCTGACACCGCTGGACGCTTCGGCGACTACGGGGGGCGCTACGTTCCGGAAACGCTGACCAAGGCGCTCGATTCGCTGGCGGCCGATTATGAAGTGGCCCGCCAGGACCCCGCGTTCCAGGCCGAACTGAGCGACCTGTTGCGGTACTACGTGGGGCGTCCCTCCCCGCTGTATCATGCCCCGCGCCTGAGCGAGCTGGCCGGCGGCGCACAGATCTATCTCAAGCGCGAGGATCTCAACCACACTGGCGCCCACAAGATCAACAACACGCTCGGCCAGGCGCTGCTCACCCTCCGCATGGGCAAGAAACGCGTCATTGCCGAGACCGGCGCCGGACAGCATGGCGTGGCCACCGCCACTGCCTGCGCGCGCTTCGGGCTCGACTGCGTGGTGTACATGGGCGAAGAGGACATTCGCCGCCAAAAGCTCAACGTCTTTAACATGGAGACGCTGGGGGCCGAAGTGCGCCCGGTCTCGAGCGGCTCGCGCACCCTGCGTGACGCGATCAACGAGGCCATGCGCGACTGGATGAGCTCGGTCGAGACGACGCATTACATTCTCGGGTCCGTCGTCGGCCCCCATCCGTTTCCCCAGA
>JAEUIK010000796.1 GCA_016793185.1 Planctomycetaceae bacterium
CGATCCGCCCGGCGAGGTTCTCGATGACTGGCTGGCGCGCCACCCGGCGGCCGCGATCAAACTCGCTCCGGCGGCCAACGTCCCGGCAAGCTGGCGGCAGCGCGCCGAGTGCGAATGGATCAGTCGCGGGGGAGAATGCCGGCAATTGGTAACGTGGTTCGGCGACCTGGCCAGCCGGCCCGGAGGTTCGGTGGCAACCATCCTGGCGACCAGCGAGGCTCGTCGGCAGGTGACCGGCGATCCAGACGCGCCGCTCGCATGGGCCGAGAAAATCGGGCGCTATGTGTACGAGCCGGACGCGGCCGTGCTTGCGGCCCATCTGAGCGGCGCCCTGGCAGCAGAACTGGGCCTGGCGGGGATCGACCGCGAAACCGCGTACCTGACCAGCGATCGACCGGTGATCGACGCGGCAGTTGCGGGCTTCGAAGTGCTGGCCGTCTTGCCGTTTCAGCTCAAGGTGCTGAGAGCCTACGTGCGCCAACACCAGTTCGGGCATGTCGAGGTCAAGAAGCGTGGCGTCAACTGCGATCCCCTCGCACTCCAAAAGCAGTTGCGCGGCGCGGGAAGCGAACGCGGCGTCGTGCTCATCACCCGCCACCGGGCTAAGTCGATCGCGATCGTCGCCCGACGCTTCGGCCTGGCCAGCGCGGCGGCTGATACGGTTCAACCACCCGACTGAGACGGAACGTTGGTCCGAGCGGGAGGAAGGCCCCGGTAGGGGTTCCGCTGACGATACAGCGCGAGTCGGCTCTCGATGCCGGCGGCGAGATCACGATCGTTGAGCAGCCGGGCTTGTTGCCGGGCACGCTCGGCGACCTCCTGGGCTCGCTCGAAACGCCCCGCTTCGGCGTAAGCCGCGGCCAGAGCGTCGAGCGCTTCGGGATCCTTGTTGCCAGTAGCGGCGCAGGCCCGTTCCCCGAAGCGCACAGCTTCGGTCCCGTTGCGCAGCTCTTTCTGCGGCGCGGCTGCCCGAATCCAGGCGAGGCCAATCGCGGCCCATTGCGAAGGGCGATCTCCCGCCAGAGACCGCTGGTAGTCGGCGAGCGCCTCGGGCAGCTTACCCTGCATCGCGTAGGCTTCGGCCCGCCCCTCGTAGGCAGTCGAGTCCGTCGGCCAGCGCTGCAGGATCTCGTCGTAGGCCGTGACCGCCTCCGCGTAGCGGTGATGGTCGAGGAGCACTTGCGCGACCGCGGCGAGATCGATCAATCGTCCGGGCTGGAGGCGCATGGCCTCGCGGAATTGTGCGAGCGCCCCAGCGACATCTCCTTGCTTGGCCAGAAAAAGCCCATAGTTGTGCCGGACGTCGGGCTCGTCCTGGCCGAGCTCCAGAGCGAGCTCGAAATGGCGCCGGGCGTCGTCATTGCGCCCCGCGCGAGAGTAGGCAATGGCCAGGTTTGCCTGCGCCGTCATTGACTTGGGATTCTTGGCGACCGTCGGTTCCAGTACCTCGATGGCCTCGGCCAGCCGGCCCGACCGCATCAAAGCCGAAGCCAGATTGCTGGCGGCCGACGGGTTATTGGGATTGGCGGCGATCGCCCGGGCGTGGATTTCGAGCGCCTCGTCGTGGCGGCCCTGTTCGTCGAGCCAGAGCCCGAGGTTACTGAGCGCAACCCAATTGTCGGGATCAACCGCCACGGCGTGGCGGTACAGCGCCTCGGTATTTCGCCAGTGGGCCGCCTGCGTCCAGGTGATGCCCGCGAACACAGCCACAACCAGCAGGACCACCGCCGTGGCGCCAGCGACCAGTTCGGGCATCCGTCGCACGAACTCGGCCACTCCCCACGCGACGATCACGCTGATTCCAATCAGCGGAATGTCGGTGTAGCGATCCGCCATCCGATGGCCGCCGACCTGGACCAGGCCAATCACGGGCACGAGTGTCCCGAGGTACCATAACCAGCCGGTCAGCAGATACGGTCGGCGCTGTGCCTGCCAGCAGGCGACTCCGAGCACCAGGAGGAGGGCACCGGCCGCCACCAGCGCCCCGCCCCGCGAGACGTCGTTGCCCGGATGCGGATAGAAGAACATCAACCCCACCGGGGCGAAAAACTGGGCCAGGTACAACCAGTAGACGATCAGGGCATTGGCCGCGCGCGAGGCGAACGTTACGTCCGGCAGCCAATCCAAGGCGCCGTAGTTCTGTTCGGCGCGGATGGCGACCGCCGAGAAGGCCGCCACGATCAAGAACCAAGGGACCTTTTCTGCCAGGAGCCAGTACCAGCGCAGCGGCGGGGCCGGCGCCGTCCAGGCGGGCGCAAGCCCGCTGCCGCGCAACCGGAGCCTCCCCAAGGGCCAGTAGTCGAGCAGGGCCAACACGCAGGGGAGCGTGACCAGCGTCGGCTTCGCCAAGAGCCCCAGCACCAAGGAGCCTGTGACCAGTGCGTAGCTGGCGACGGTCGGGCGGCGAGCATATCCGGCATAAGCCCAGACGGTGGCCACGTAGAAGAACGAGCTCAAGATTCCCTTCCGCTCCGAGACCCAGGCCACGGACTCGGCATGCAGCGGATGCAGGGCGAACAACGCGGCCACGAGCGCGCTGGGCCAGAGCAAGCCGGTCAGGCGATACCAGGCCCAGAGCAGCACGACCACCGTGGCTACGTGCCAGATCAGGTTCGTGACATGATGCCCTCCCGCCCAGCCCCCGTGGAGCTGGGCATCGAGCATGTGCGACATCCAGGTCAACGGGCTGAAGAACGCATTGACGCTCTGGAAGGCCCAGGCGATGTTCTCGCCCGACAGCCCGGTCAGCACGTGCGTGTTGCGCGTGACAAAGAAGGGGTCGTCGTACGAAACGAACTCGAACTTGTGGACGTTCCAGTAGACGGCCACGGTGGCGGCCGCGAGCAGCGCCGCCACCTCCCACACGCGGCGCGTGGGGCTGACAGGTGAACTCGCTCCCGACACGCGGGGGGTTCGAGCGCGGGTCGCAGCGGGTGGGTCGGCAGAGGCCATAAACGCAATGAACGATGCGATGACGCTAACTGGATTTGACGCGTGCAGCACGCGCACCCGTCGCCGGGGCAACAGCTCGGCAGGCGCCCGCCCCCCAGCCTACCGCGCGGTGCGCAGGTGCTGATCGAGGAAAGCATACATCGCGTTCATCGTCCGGGTCAGGTCGGGCTCTCCCCAACCATGCTGGGCGCCCACCAGCAACTCGATCCGCCCAGGCACGTTCGCGGACGAAAGCGCCTCTCCCATTGCAAAGGCTTGCGCGGTCGGGATCAGGGGATCCTTGGTTCCCTGGAAAAGCAACATCGGGGCATCCCCCTGGTCGACATAATGCACAGGCGAAGCGCGCTCGAGCCGTTTCGCGCGCTCGGCATCGCGCTCGGCGCGGCCGACGAACTTGTCGAGGATTTCGACGGAGACGTCCGGGAACTCCGCCGTCAGGTCCGTCGGTCCGGCGAAGGAAACAACGCATTGCACCTGGCTCGACTGGTCGCTCGATCCCCCGGCGCCTTCGAGCCCGCTTTCGCCATCCGTTGCCCCCAGCATCATCGCCAGATGCGCTCCGGCCGAGAGGCCGACGGCGCCGATCCGCTGTGGATCGAGCTGGTACTCGGCCGCATGCGCCCGCAACCAGCGCACGGCGCATTTGCAGTCCTCGATCTGGGCGGGGAAGGGGTGTTTGGGCGCGAGTCGATAGCCAACTGAGGCGGCCGCGTATCCGCGCTGCGCCAGCTCCTTGATTTGCGGATCGTGCAGCTCTTTATTGCCACCCTGCCAGGCGCCGCCGTGAATAAAGACCACCACCGGAAAGGGGCTTTCGCCCCCCTGCGGTCGGGCCAGGTTCAGCGTCAGCTTGTCCCCCGCGCCGGTGCCGTATTCGAGGTTCGCTTCGAAGACAATCGGGCGTGCCGCGACGGGGGGATCCGCGGCCGCGGCAGCTCCACCCACGAGGAGCCGCATCAGGA
>JAEUIK010000799.1 GCA_016793185.1 Planctomycetaceae bacterium
CCGAATCATGGTGTGGCTGGCCCGCGGTTCAGTCGTACTTGATGACGCTATAGCTTTCGTGCGGGGCGATGCGCTCGATACCCTTGAGCGCGGCCAGCTCGATCACGAAGGCGCAGGCGACGACCTTGGCCCCCGATTGCTCGACCAGCTTGCAGCAGGCCCCGATCGTCCCGCCGGTCGCCAGCAGGTCGTCGACGAGCAACACCCGCTGCCCGGCCTGAATGCCGTCGGCGTGGATTTCGAGCTTGTCCGAGCCGTATTCGAGCTCGTACTCGAACGCCCGGGTGCGGTAAGGGAGCTTTCCCGGCTTGCGAATCGGCACAAAGCCGGCGTCGAGCTCGAGCGCCAGCGGACCCGCGAAGATAAACCCGCGGGCTTCGGCCGCCGCGATCACATTGACCCCACGGTCGCGAAACCGGTCGGCCAGGCGGCGAATCACTTCTCGAAACGCGTGCGGCTGAGCCAGCAGCGGGGTAATGTCGCGAAAGAGGATCCCGGGCTTGGGAAAGTCCGGGATGTCGCGAATGAATTGCTTGAGATCCAGCTCAGCGGTCGCCGTCATCGATCGGCCCTCGAGTCCATCCTGCGCCCCAGGAAAACCGCCGCTGAATATAGCAGCTGGGGGGAAATGAGCCGAGAGGCCGCGGGGACCGTGGCCAAGCGATGCCGCGAACTAGGCCGGGCCTTGCAAACAGTCCGAGAGCTTGTTGAGCGCTTCGGTCTCGATCTGCCGCACGCGCTCGCGGGTCAGGCCCAGCGATTCGCCGATCTCCTTGAGCGTGTGAGGCTCGTGATCGGCCAGGCCGAACCGCATTCGCAGGACCGTCGCCTCGCGGTGATCCATCGTCTCCAAGAGCTGCATCACCTGCTCGAGCGCGTCGGTCTCGACCATCACGTCTTCGGGGTTCTTGGCCCCTTCGTCCATCACCATCTCGCCCAGCGACCAGCCGGCTTCGGGCTGGTCGGTCTGGGGTGTCGAGTTGTAGATGCGGATGGCCTTCTTGATGATGGGCAGCTTGTTGCGCGGCAGGCCGAGCACGCGGGCGATTTCTTCGGGGGTCGGGTTCCGCCCCAGCTCTTCGCTGAGCCGCGACGTCGCCCGCCGCCACTTGCTCAGCAGCTCGACCATGTAGGCCGGAATCCGGATGGTCTTGGCCGTGTTGATCAGGGCCCGCTTGATGGACTGCTTGATCCAATAACTGGCGTAGGTGCTGAAGCGCGTTCCCATGCCGGGATCGAAGCCCTCGACGGCCCGCAACAGACCGAGGTTCCCCTCCTCGATCAGGTCCTGCAGCCCCAGGCCCTTGCCGGTGTAGCCGCGGGCGATGTTGACCACCAGGCGGAGGTTGGCGCGCACCATCCGGTCGCGAGCGGCGGTATCGCCGGCGCCGATGGCCGTGGCCAGCGCCTGCTCGTCGGCGGCCGTCAACAACGACGTCTCGTTGATCTCGCGAAGATACGTCTCCAGCGGAGATTGGACGGCGGTCGAGACTTGATTTCGATTCCGAGGCATGGTCGTATCGCGTAACGGGTTCGTGCGTTTGTGACACAGCAACTATCGTCGGCGCATCGCGCACTTCTCCAACCTCGCGGCCGGGCGACGAGGTACGCTGAATGTGCCCGGGATGTTGGTGGTGCCAAAAAAAACGACCCCGCGGGTTGCACCCGCAGGGTCGTCGAGCAGCGTCGTGTTGTAGGACTTGTAGGTACCGCGCACCACGCGCGACGGTCGCGCGTGATTTGCGGTTTAAGCGGGGCCCAGGGAGGGTACTCCCTCGGCTTTAGTTCCGGATTCTCCACGAGACTCGAGGCTGTTAACGCAATGGTCAGCGATCGGAGCCAGCCGCCGCTGACGTTTGATTCGTGTCAGCCTGAATCGGTCGGCTCCGATTCGCTGCACCGTCTGGTTGGGTGTTCCGTGCTCGGCAAACCGCCACGGCACAATAAACATCCTCAACCTTCTCTTGCAACTCTGGCGCCAACTCGACCCGCACCTGGCCTCTCTCTGTCCACACCTCGTACACTTTCGCAATCGTGTTCTTGTGTCTGCCGGTGAGAATCCACACCGGCTCACCCACGGCGAAGGGCCAGCCCTGCAAACGGGCTGCGATAGGGCCAAGCATCATCCCCCAGATAACAATGGTCCCAACGATCCACCCAATCGCTGCCAGCGGAACTGCCGCAAGGGTGATCCAAATCAAAACTCCCGGTTGCCGAACCAACATGCCCTCGGAGAGAAGGCCCGCAAGCATCAGCGCTAACGCTCCGACTACCCCGATGCTTGCGGAAATCCCGGCGGTGCGAGCAAGAACGTAGCGATGTAATCGCGGCTTCACTGCTTCACCGAACTACTTGATCAGCGGACCCGAATCGCCGCCGACGCCTCCCTTGAGCTCGCTGGGGTTGTAGCTCGGCGACGAGGACTTACCGGTGTTCTCGCTCGGGCTGGCCTCGGGCTCCTGCGCATCTTCGGCCCATTCGACGCGTTTGCGCGAGAGGCCGATTTTGCGCTCGTCGGTATCGACGCGGAGAACCTTGACCTCGATCTCGTCTCCCACCTTGACGACTTCCTCCGGGCTTTCGACCTTGTGGTCAGCCAGCTCGGAAATGTGCAGCAGCCCTTCCAGTCCGTTCTCGAGGCCGACGAAGACGCCAAAGTTGGTGAGCTTGGTGACGGTCCCCTTGACCACCTGGCCCGGCTGGTACTTGAGGGGAATGTCCGTGGCCCAGGGATCTTCCTGGAGCTGCTTGAGTCCCAGGGCGATGCGGCGGCGTTCCTGGTCGACCTGCAGCACCTTGCACTCGATCTGCTGGCCCTTCTCGACCACCTCGTTGGGGTGGCTGATCTTGCGGGTCCACGACATGTCGCTGACATGCAACAGGCCGTCGATTCCCTCCTCGATCTCGATGAAGGCGCCGTAGTTGGTGAGATTCCGGACGGTGCCGTTGATGGTGGTGCCCGGCGGGTAACGATCGGCGACCTTGTCCCAGGGGTTGGCCTGGGTCTGCTTCATGCCGAGCGAGATTTCCTGCTTTTCCTTGTTGATGCCCAGCACGACGACCTTGATTTCGTCGCCGATCTGCACGAGCTCGCTGGGGTGATTGATGCGCTTGGTCCAGCTCATTTCGCTGATGTGGACCAGGCCCTCGATACCCTGTTCGAGCTTCACGAAGGCCCCGTAGCTCATCACATTGACGACCTCGCCCTGGACGATGCTGCCGACGGGGTACTTCTCCTCGATGTTCTGCCACGGACTGGGGCTCTTCTGCTTGAGGCCCAGGGCGATTTTTTCCTTCTCGCGGTCGATGTGCAGGATCTGCACCTCGATCTCCTGGTCGATGGCGACCATCTCCGAGGGGTGGCCGATGCGGCCCCAGCTCATGTCGGTGATGTGCAACAGACCGTCGATGCCCCCCAGGTCGACGAACGCGCCGAACTCGGCGATGTTCTTGACCGTTCCCTTGCGGAGCTGCCCGACTTCCAGGGTGCTGAGCAAGGCGGCCTTCTTCTCGGCCCGTTCGGTCTCGATCAGGGCTCGGCGGCTGACGACGATGTTGCGGCGGGCCTCGTCGATCTTGAGCACGAGGCACTGGATCGTGCGGCCGATGTAGTCGCCAATGTCGTGCGGGCGGCGAATATCGACCTGGCTGGCGGGCAGGAAGACGATGACTCCGATATCGACCAGCAGGCCCCCCTTGATCTTCCGCGTCACGAGACCGGTGACGACGTCGTTCTCGTGGACGGTCTCCATGACCTTCAACCACGCTTCGATCTTTTCGGCCTTCCGCTTGGAGAGGGCGATCATGCCCCCGTCCTCTTCCTGCTGCTCGCCGGTGACGTCTTCCACCTCTTCGATCAGCACCTTGAGCTTTTGCCCGGGCTGCGGCGGCTCGTCTTCGGGTCCCCATTCGGCCAGCGGGATAATGCCCTCGCTCTTGTAGCCGACGTCGACGAGGACGAGGTCCCCCTCGACGCGGAGCACCTTGCCTTCGACGATCTGGTTGACGCGGACGCCTTCGGCGCCCCAGTCGACATCGGTGCTCCAGTCGATGGTATCGGGATCGGCGCCGTCCATTGCCACGCTGAGCGCGGCCTTGAATTCATCCTCGGAGGCGTCGAATTCGCGGATCAGATTGCGGTTGACCATGTTGTGCAGTGAACTTTCTGGGGAGAACGGTCTTGCAGAGTCGCCCTCGTTTCGACGGCCAGCTCGAGACGTGCGGGACAGCGAGGTCGGCGACCTCGAAGCGAGCTTCCCTCGCGAACAGGGCCGGTTTGCGGCCAGCTCGGGGATCCTCCCGCGGAAAACGTCTCAATCCGGGGCTGCCCATGCGGCCCGAATTGGGCGTGGGCGAATGCGCGAAACGCGCGGCGGTGTTACAAGGGTAAATCTCGCCGGCCCGGCTCCCAACAGCAGGAGCCTCCCGGGGCAGCCGAGAGCAAAGACCGAAATATACCCGATCCGGGCCGGCAAAACAATTGCACGCCGGTCCGAAGGCTGCCTAGAATCGGGAGCGAAATCGCCCTGTTTACGACCGGCGGAGGTCCTCGATGGCGGGCCCGAAGAGGGATTGGCCGAGACAATTGCTGCGATTTCTTGGCGGCCTGGCGCTCCTCGTCGCCGCGAACCTCGTAAATGCCTCGCGCGCCCAGGCCGCCCTGGCCACCTTCGCGTTTTCCGGGCAGATCACCTCCGGGCCGGTCAACGGGCTGCCGGGGATCAACGTCGGCGAACAGAGCAAGGTCGTCCCTCCCAGCGGCATGCAGCTCGTGGTGGATGGACAGGACTTTTCGACGCCCGCCACTCAGGCCTGGACCATTGGCGTCAGCAATGACGATCCGGGCGGATTCGACGGCATCGCGTTCTCGCACAAGTTCCCCATCGCACCGATCCCCACGCTGCCAGGGACCACGGAACTCCAGTTGATCGTGCAGCTGGCGGACTCCTCGCAAACGGTGTTCAGCGACGAATCGCTGCCGACGCTCTTGTCGCCTGAAAATTTCGACCAGAAAACGCTCCGCATTGTTACGAGTTACCTGACGGTGGGCGCCGGGTACGTCGGGACGATCGAGAGCTTTACCCTCGTGCCTGAGCCGGCCACCGCTGGGTTGGCCGCCGCCGCGGCGATCCGCGGCGCAGGCTACTTCCGCTTGAGCCGGCGATCGCGCTTTTCGCGCGCCAGGCGGTGACACTCCCGCAGCCGGCGATCGAGTTCGGACATGATCTCGGCTTCGGTGGAGCGCTCGATTTCTTCCGGCGTGATCGGGAGGCCGATTTCGACCTGGATCACCTTCGGCAGCGGGATCGCCTGTCCCTTGGGCCACGACTCATAGGCCCCTTCGACGGCAATCGGCAAGAGCGGGACGCCCGAGCGCTTGGCGACGCTGAGGAAACCGGGCTTCAGCGGCCCGATCTCGCCATCTTCGGTGCGCGTCCCCTCGGGAAAGATCAGGACCATCTCGCCGCGCTTGAGCCGCTTGAGGGTCTCTTTGAGTCCGCCGAGGCCGGTCCCTTCGCGATCGATCGGGATGGCGTCCAGTGACTGGATCAACCAACGAAACAGCGGGTGGCGGAACAGCGACTGGCGGGCGAGGTAATTCAGCCGGCCATTGAAGGCCATCCCGAACAAGATGGGATCGAGCTGACTTTGGTGATTGCCGACGACGAGCGCGCCCCCCCGGGGCGGAATGTGCTCGCGTCCCTCGCAGCGAATCTTGAGAACCGCCGCGGCATAGGTGCGGCAGACGACGCGCAGGGCGTCGTACCACAATCGCTTCGCGAGCGAACGCTGGTGGTCGGCCGGCGGCCGGGCCGGGGCATCAGTCTTCACGCTCCCACCTTTTCGCTAGCGATCCTGCTTCCAACGTTCGCGGACGAGGGCTTCGAGTCGATCGACCACTTCCTCGGCCGACAGCCCGTCGGTGCAGACTTCGATTGCGTCGTCGGCGGGGCGGAGCGGTCCGACAATTCGCGCCGCATCGCTTTCGTCGCGCGCAGCTTGCTGATCGAGTACCTCCTGCAAGCTTAGCTCCTCGCCGCGGGAAGCCAAATCGGCCACCCGCCGCCGGGCCCGCTCGGCGGGGCTCGCCGTGAGGAAAATCTTGCACTCGGCAGCGGGAAACACGACGGTGCCCTGGTCGCGTCCCTCGGTCACGATGTTGTCGTCGCCCGCCGCGCGGCGCTGCAGTTCGACCAGGTGCGCGCGGACTCCGGGGTTGTTGGCGGCGTACCGGGTAACCGCGGTCGCGGCGGAGGTGCGGATCGCGTCCGAGACGTCGTTGCCGTCGACGAACACCCGCGTCCCCTGCAGTTCGATCGTCAACTGCTGTGCGAGCGTGACGAGCGCGGCCGGGTCGTCCCACGACAGTCCGCGTTCGAGCGCCGTCCAGGCAACGGCACGATACATGGCCCCCGTATCGAGAAAGCGAAAGTTCAGCCGCCGCGCCAACTGCCGGGCGACCGTCGATTTGCCCGCCCCCGCGGGCCCGTCGATCGTGACGATCATGCGCGACCTCCGGGCGAAATACCGGGGAGTGTCAACCACGAAGGGACAAAGATTCGAAGCGGGAGGTAAGAGTCAGAATACGAGGTTGGCGGGCAACCACCACGACACCACGGCACCGCGCACGCTGCGAAGAGACCCCTGGCTTTCGCCTCGCTTCGTGCCTTTGTGAAGTTGTGGTTCATCTGTCCTTTTCGACCGAAGCGGTTCAATTCTCTCCCCATCATTCGCGCCATTCCGCTTCCACTTCAAGCCATTCGTACGCGCCGATGTCGAGCATGACACCATCGTCGACAAGGCGCAGCTCGACCAACGGTTGCCCGAGCAGGTCGACCTGCCGCGCTCCGCGGATGGCGCGAAACGATTCGAGCCGCCCCCGGCCGGGGCGACCGCTGGTTTCGAGGATCCGCGCGCGGAAGCCGATCGCGCGGCGTGCGGCCGGCGCAGCGGAGGTATCCCACAGCGGCTCCCAGTGGGTTACGACCGCTTGGGGCAGGTCGAGCCGGAACAGCCAGCCGCTGAGGTGTCCGCGGGGCCGCGCGACGTCCTCCACGACCGCCGGCGGCGGGGCCGTCAACTCCAGCGCCGCGCTCGCCACGCACGGCAAGTCGACGCCGACCCCCAACCGGAACTCCCGCCTCGTTTCGCCGGGCGGCACGAGCAGCGTGTCGAGCATGCGGCTTCCCGAACGGCGGTGATACGGCAGCCCGCCGGTCAGAATCGCTGTCCGTTGCCGGTCGTCGCGGATTTCCACGAACAGCGGAGCCTCGAGGCGCCGCGCCTCGGTCGGTTGGGAGGTTCCCGTGACGCTGCGATAGAGTTCGGCCGACTCATCGCTCCAGGCAATTCGGCTGCCGTAATAGCACTGCCAGGGATCGCCCTGCGGCGGCTTGTCGATCTCGAGCCGCACCGTAAGCGTGGCCATGCGCGCCCCGCGCATCACACGCACGGCCTGCTCGAATTTCGCCCAGGTGTCGCCCGCCGGACCGAGCAGGCGCCCCCGGCTGACAATCTCGCCGACGGCCGGATCAGCGATCGTGACCTCGATGGCCTCGGCGCGCATCGTCGAGTATTCGGCGTCGGCGCCCGCTGCGGACGATCCCAGGCGGCCGGCCAACTGTTGCGAGAGCCGATTGCCGCGATTGCGAAAATCGCGCACGTGGCCGATGCCCCCCGTTTCGGGATGGATCCCGATTTCGAAGAACTCGTTGCCCAGCGTGAGCTCCGCAGCCAGGGGCCGGGGGGCTTTCTTGGCTCGTGTCGGCGGTGGGGCAGTTTCGGGACCGACCCAGGCAAACCCCAACGCGGCGACTTCGACCCGTTGCCAACTCGTTTCGCCGGCCCGGGGCGAGCCTGGCACGAGCGCCGGGCGGGCGAAACTCAGTGGATTGATGACCATCTGTCCCAACTGGCTCGCATCCCCCCCCGCGGCCAAGGTCTGCGCCAGTTCGCGGGGACTACCCGTCGGCGCGGCCCCCAGGCTGGCTTGCATCAAGGCCACGCCTGAGTCGGCTTGCGCGGCCGAGTCGCGGGTCGCCGCTGTGCAACTGCGCGAGACCGGGTCGGTCCGGCCAGCACGCACGTCCTGCGCCAGGTAGGGGGACTGGTAGTCGTCGGTGGCCAGCTTGGTGAATCCCCCCGCCGTATCGGTCTGCCCGAAATATTCCTCGACGGTCACGAATTTGCCGAATAGCGGGACGAATTCGTGGACCCGCCGCAAATCGGCATACCAGGGACTCGTGTCGTCCGGCCAATGCACGAAGGCCAACGACGCGACATGGTCGAGGTCCATGGTTTCGCCGAGCCGGGCGGCCAGTCCCAGGAAGGTCCCGGGCTCGCGCGCGTCGAGCGGCATCCGGGCGAAGGCATCGAGGCTGGTATGGTCCCACCCTTGCCACCGCGCCTTGCTTTGTCCGCAGCGCGGCAGGCGCCCTTCGTCGAAGGTGGCGTGAATCGCTCCGAGATATCCCATCCTTGCCAGGATTTGCGGCAACGAAGCAACCAACCCGGCGGTGCGCCGGCCATAAACCTTGGGCTGCTGCTGGAGAACGTGCTGATAGGCGGCCGCGCCGCGGAGCAGTTCGGCGCGAATCGCTTCGGCACTCAGCAGCGGCAGGGGGGCCTCCTGGTACTCGCCCCCGATCAATGCCGCGCTCCCCCGTTCGAGCGCGCCGCGAAGCGCCGCCAGCGTCTGGGGTTCGCTGGCGGCCAGCAGTTCGAGCGTTTCCGCGGCGAGCAACAGATTCACCGGCGACGTCTGTAGCAACTCGCGCCGCAGCGAGGCCCCGATCGTGGTGGGCGCCACCAGCGTGAGGTCGAGCAAATACGAATCGACCGGATAGAACCGCTCGCGAGCTTCCATCAGCACGTCGAACGAATTGCGGAGATGGTCGCGTGCCTTCTCC
>JAEUIK010000099.1 GCA_016793185.1 Planctomycetaceae bacterium
GCAGATCGGCGGGCGTTTTTGCGCAGTTCGCAGTGAATCGTGAATGAGACTCACTCTCACTCCTGCGCACCCGCCGTCGCACCGTCTCCGAGCGTCAGCCGCGCGATCACCGGGAAGTGATCGCTGGGATACTGCCCCTCCTGCTGAAACGTCACGACCTCAGCCTGCCGCACCTGAACCGGGCCCCGGGCCAGAATCCAATCGATCCGTTGGCCCCCCTTGCTTGGTTCGCGATAACCGTGGAACGTGCTCCAGTTGTCGCCCTGCTCGGCCGCGACGGTCCAGGTATCGACGAACCGGTCCTCTCCCACCAGCAGCTCATACACCTTGTTGGACTCAGCCACCGCGTTGAAATCGCCGACCAAGAGCACGGGCAGCATCGTCTTCAGCTTCTTTACGCGCTCGAGCACCAGCGCCGCGCTCTTCTCGCGCGAGCCTTGCACCTGGTGGTCGAAGTGCGTGTTGATGAAGAAGAAGTCACGCTCGGTGCGCCGATCGCGAAACTTGACGCTCGTAACCATCCGCCGCACCGAGTTTCCCCAAGTCGAAGAGCCAATCACCTCGGGAGTATCCGACAACCAGTAGTGGTCGTATTCCAGCGGTTCCAGGCGGTCGCGCCGATAGAAGACTGCCATGAACTCCCCGCGGCTCCCCCCTTCGCGGCCGGTTCCGATCCAGGCGTAGTCGGGCAGGTCCGCGGCCAGGTCCTTCACTTGCCGATAGAGCCCTTCCTGCGTCCCGATCACGTCGGGCCGTTCGCGCTCAACCAGCGCGCGGGCCACGGGACGACGGGCTTCCCAGGCATTCGGCGGCTGCGAGCTGGCGTAGCGGAGGTTGTAGGTCATCACCGCCAACTCGGCGGGGGCGGGTTCGACTCCCGGGCACTTCGGCGCGACGGCCCCCCACAGGGTGGCGACGGCCAGCGCGTGCAGGACCATCCGACAGGATCTCGAACAGGTTGGAATGCGTGACATGGCGGTTGAGCCTCCCGTTGATTCCCCAAGAAACGTGAGCCCATGCATACCCGCTCACCGCGGCGGGAACAAGCGTTCAGACCTTCCGCGAGAACGGCCCGGGGAGCAGGAGGGGCGAGACAGCGGCACTCGTCGGGGGAGAGGCCTGCCCCCCCGAACGACGATCTGCCCGGCACACCGCCGACTCGGATAATTGCTGCAAACCGCAAACCTTTCCCCCGTTAACGCCGCGCTCTGAAACCTGGGAAAGCTGTGCCGGCCGCCGGGCTTTCGCGGTGCCGCCTGTTGCGCCTTTGACGATGATCCCCAGCAGCACGGTTGTGCATCCCAGCGCGGTCGCAGCGTTCATGACTGCAATGCGAGCTGGGATGCCTGTACGGTTTTTCCAGCAGGCGGATCCACTCGGGGCGGCAGGAATTTCTATGACAACGTCCGCTCGTATTCCGTTCTCGTGGGCTTGCCGACAGCGCGGTCTCCGCCTGCCGCTGCTGGGCGCCGCGTCGGTCTTCAGTACCATTTTCCTGGGGGGTGCCAATCCTGGTGGAGCGCCGGCACAGCGAGCCGCCCCGCCGGTGATTCAGGGGGTGGCGCTCACGCCAACCCGGGCACCGAGCTCAGCCGCTTCGGACCGCCCCCCGGCAGCCCAGGGGTCGCCGGCTCCAACTGCGGCGCCGGTACAGCCGGTCGCTGCGATGACCTCTTCGGGCGTGGTGCAGCCGGCTGCTGGCGCCGAGACAGCGGTGAGTGTGCCGGGCAACCCCACGGTCATACCGGTCCGGATGCAAGTCGGCCTCCAGGGGGTGCAACCCCCACCGCTGGGCGGACCAGGTCGGTCGACGTTCGCGCCTCCCGTCTCGCCCGCGATGCCCCCCACGCGGATCGACGTGCCCGGCTCGAGGTTACCCACGCCGGGCATCCTGCCGCCGTCGTCGCAGATCTTGATCCCGCAGGGCCGCGAGCCTTCGCGCCGCCTGCCGGAGCAACAACTCCCCGAGCTCGCGCCGGAAACGGTCGGTCCGGGGGCGGGTCCCGGGGTCTGGACGCTCGATGAGCTGAGCGAACTGGCCATGAATCAGAATCCGGCCATTCGCGAGGCCTGGGCGCAAATCCGCAGCGCCCGCGGGGCCGCCATCCAGGCGGGCTTGTATCCCAATCCCACCGTCAATGCCTCGTCGCCGCAGTTGGCCGGCAGCGACTCACAGTACAACGCGTTCTTGACGCAGGAGTTCGTCACCAAAGGCAAGCTGCGACTTTCGCGGTCGGCGGCCATGCGGGCTGCCCAGCAAGCCGAGCTGCAATACGTGCGCCGCCGGTTCGACATTCTGACAACGGTTCGCGCCCAGTTCTACAGCGCCCTGATCGCGCAGCAGCGGGTCGAAGTGCTGAAGAACCTGGTCGTCATCGCCAACGCCTCGCGCGAGTCGGCCGACAAGCTCGAGCGCGTCGGCGAAGGAACGCGGACAGACTCTCTGTTACTGAAGATCGAACAAGATCGCGCGGAAATCGCCCTGGAAAACGGCAACACACTGCTCGCGGCCGCCTATCAGCAGTTGGCCACTGCCGTTGGCGAACCCAATCTTTCGATCACTGCGGTCCGCGGCGACGTCACGCTGGTTCTGCCCGACTACGAATATCAGGCGTTGCAGGCCGGCGTGGTGACGCAAAACGCTCTCGCCCAGGTGGCACAACTCGAGATCTCGCGCTCGCGCATCCTTTTGCAGCGGGCGATTGTCGAACCGTTTCCCAACGTCATCGCGATGGGAGGCTATCAGCGACAGGTCAACGACGCGCCGGTTCTCAATCAGGGACTGTTTCAGGTGACGATGCCTTTCCCGCTGTGGAACCGCAACCAAGGCAACATTGCCTCGGCGCAGGCCAACGTGACGGCGGCTGCCGGTCAGTTGGGCCGCGTGCAGAACGAGCTTTCGCAGCGCGCGGCACAAGCGCTCGCCGAGTACCGGACGGCGGGGCAACTGGTCGATCGGTACGAGAAGGAGATTCTCCCCCGGGCCAACGAGCTGTTGAAGATCGCGCAACAAGGGTACGCCGCGGGGCAGTTCGACTTTCTCCGGCTCTTGCAGGCTCAGCGCGTGCTGCTGGAGACGAACTTGACGTACGTCAACGCTCAGGAGTCGCGCTGGCAAGCCGCGGCCCAGATCGCGGGGTTGCTGCAGATCGAGCAATTCCCCTAAGGCCGATTCTCGCCTGATCCCGGTTCAACAGGGCGTGCCGCGGGTTGAGGCCTCGACCGCCGGTGTTCCCGATCGTCCGGCTTGCGCCACGACGGATTCTGCCTGCGGCGGCGCGATCCGCGGCAGCCGTAACGAGAATCGGCTCCCCG
>JAEUIK010000111.1 GCA_016793185.1 Planctomycetaceae bacterium
GGTTGGCAAACCCATAGGCAAAACGCTTGCCCGCCATGGGCACAAGCGTCACTTCCTTCTCGTCGCCGGGCTCGAAGCGCACGGCCGTCGTCGCTGGCACGTCGAGCCGCATGCCAAAGGCAGCCGCGCGATCGAAGGCGAGGTAGCGATTCACTTCGAAAAAATGATAGTGCGAACCGACCTGAATCGGGCGATCGCCGGTGTTGCGAACTTTGAGGGTGACCGTCGGACGACCGGCATTCAGCTCGATCGAATCCTTGGCGAGGATCAGCCCTCCCACAACCGCGGACGATTCATCCGCGGCGTGCTGCGCCCCATGCTTGTGGCGCTGCCAGCTCCGCGGCTTATCCACGGGCGACACCGGATGTGACTTGCGCTCAGCCATGGGCACAGGGCTCCCCAGAATCAGCGAATGGGTTGATGGACGGTGACCAGACGGCTGCCGTCGGTAAAGACCGCTTCGAGTTGCACGAACGGGATCATGTCGGCGACTCCCTCCATGACATCGTCGCGCGTCAGCACCTGCGAGGCGGCGTGCATCACTTCCTCGACCGATTTGCCCTCGCGCGCGCCATCCATCGCGGCGGCGCAGATCAAGGCCATCGATTCGGGATGATTGAGCTTGATGCCTTTGTCGCGGCGCTTTTGCGCAACGTCCGCCAGCGCGTAAATCAGGACCTTTTCAATTTCGCGCGGAGTCAAGTGCATAACTCGGACTCTCCTGTTACGTGGGATCTCGGGGATCCATCGCCAGCCTCCGCTCCGCGGCCAGCAGCGCCAGCAGGATCCAGGCCGCCAGCACGAAAGGCGCGGTCAGTGCCGGAACACCCCAAGCTGCTCCGGCCCAATCGACCAACGGCACCGATACGCTGGCAGCCAGGGCCGGCGCCAAGAGTCCCGGTCGGGCCAGATAGGCAGCCATCGCGGCCAGCGATGCGTTGTAACCGTAGATCCCGATCCAGATCGACTGGGCCGGATCGTGTCGATAGGCGGCGACCAGCGTCCCCAGGGCCGAGCCGGCGAGCGCCGCCGCGGCCTGCCGGAAGTTCGAGATCGCGATGCCGAGGACGAAACATACTCCGGTCGCGGCTGTGGCGCCGAACATCTCTTCGGCCTCGCCAGCCAACACCGCGGACAGAAAGCCGGCCGGATCGCGGGGCGGCGCGGCCGCTGCGCGGTGCAACTCCCAGCCGGCTCCGTCAACCAGCACCCAGATTGCCCAGGTGGTCACGATGAAGGGCGCCGTGTAGGTAGGGAAGGGGAGCCCGCGACGACACAACCAGGTGACGAGCGCCGCGCCTACGGCCCCGCCGACCACTAAGAGCCAGGTGAGGGGACGCGGCTCGAGATAAAAGAGGAGCGCGATGCCCACCAGCGTGGAATTGAATCCGTACAGACCCGCCTGCACATCGCGCCGAGCGACGGGCAGCAGCCACCCGATCAGGGGCCCGACCGTGGCGCCAATGACCGCGCCGAGCAACATCCAAGGCGAGGCGAGCGCGATCCCCAGGAGAAACAGCGCGCCGGTGCCCGCATGCTCCTGAAACATCACCTGGCCGACGCCGCGCAACACAAGCGCGAACCACTCGCGTGGCTCTCCCGCGCCGGCGCTGGCTGCTGCCTTGCTCATCGCCTCGTCCTATGGTAAGGGGACTATATGTCCTCCGGCGAATCGGCCTTATCTTGATCGACGCCGAGTAGCTCGTCAAACCGCGTTCGCTGATTTATGGGGAGAAACCACGCCATGCAAATCGTGGAGACGGTCGTCGGCAACAAGCATGACGCCGAGTGGCAAGCCCGGCTGGCGGGCGCCACGATCGATTGCCTGCGCCTCGACCAGTGGCAGGCTCAGAAGAATCGCTTTCGCAAGACCACCGAGGGGGGAACCGAGCTGGCCGTCTCGTTGGAACGCGCGAGCCACCTGCACGACGGCGACATTCTCGTGTGGGACGAACCTTCCAAGTCGGCGATTGTCGCCCAGATCGAACTCAACGACGTGATGGT
>JAEUIK010000024.1 GCA_016793185.1 Planctomycetaceae bacterium
CACTCCCAGCACGGAACCGCTTGTGACCCGGCGCGGGCGCGAGCTCCGCCCGCCGCCGGCGGCCAGTGCCACGGCGATTGCGGCCAGGAGGCCGGCAAAGGTGGCCGCCGTCGCCAGCCAGAGAGGGTCGGGCATGCGAGCCAGTCCTGTCGAAGGGGAGGGCTACTGCTTCGTCCCCTCGAAGCTGATCGAGACATGCACGTCGTCGCCGATCGCGTCGGTCATTTTGTCCATGCCGAAGGCGGTCCGCTTGAGCACGAGATCGGTCGTGAAGCCGGTGCGCGTGGTTCCCTGGGGGAATTCGGCCGTCTTGCCGCCGAGCAGCTGCAAGGTGACGGGGCGCGTGACTCCGTGCAGCGTGAGATCGCCGGTCACTTCGTAGCCGCCATTGAGCGGACGTACCGCCGTACTGGTGAACGAAATCTTGGGGAATTGCTTGGCATTGAAAAAATCGGGGCTGCGCAAGTGGTCGTCGCGCTGCTTGCTGTTGGTGTCCAGGCTGTCGACCTTCACGACGAACGAGAACGACGACCGCGCCGGATTGGCCGCATCGAGGATGAATGTCCCTTCGGCCTGGTTGAATCGACCATAGGTCCAACTCAGCCCCAGGTGCGAGACCTTGAAGTTCACGCCGAAGTGCCCTGGATCGAGGGCGTACGTATCGGCTGCCTGAACCATGGCGAGAGGAGCAAGGAACAGTCCGGAAATAATCGACGCGGCGAGCAAGCGCATGGTTCGACTCCTGGAAGCTGCCAGAGGGGCCCCGCAGTCTCGACGCGATCGCCGAGTGCCCCCATTCTAGGAGCCTGGTCCCGCGGCATCCACGCCGATTGGCGTCGGAAAGTCGTTGCGCGGGAAGCGAATAGTCGAAGCTGCGACTATTCACCGCGCAAACGATCGCCCTGGCGCGTATCGAGCGGCGATCGCCGGCCGCGGCGCACGAACTACATCACCGCAAAATAGTTCTCGACGGCGAAATCGAGATTCTCTTTGGTGATCTCGGCGGGCTGCGACTGGTAGAAGCAGAAGTTGCGCACCTGCAGCAGCAGATCGCGCGGATGGCAGCAACGCATCGGCCGGTTGCAGCCGACAAAGTGCGTCGCGATCAAGTAGTTGATGGGTTCTTCGTGATAAACGAATCCCAGCTTCGGCGCCATCAGCCGGAAGAGGTCGCGGAACTCTTCTTCGCTCGGGTCGCAGACGTCGATTTTGTAGGGGATGCGGCGGAGAAATGCGTCGTCGACCAGATCCTTCGGCTGCAGGTTCGTCGAGAAAATAATGAGCTGGTCGAACGGCACCTGAATCTTGTGTCCGCTCGCCATGTTCAGGAAGTCGTACCGCTTTTCCAGCGGCACGATCCAGCGATTGAGCAGTTCGTCGGTACTCATCCGCTGACGGCCGAAGTCGTCGATGACCAGCGTACCGCAGTTGCTTTTGAGCTGCAGCGGCGCCTCGCTGATCTTGGTCGCCGGGTTCAGCGTAATCTCGAGATTGTCCATCGTGAGCTCGCCGCCCACGACGATCGTCGGCCGGCGAATGCGAATCCAGCGCTTGTCGATCCGGCGCGGGTCGAACACCCCGTCGTGCGAGTCGAGCGGCATTTCCTCGTGGTTGCTGGGATCGAAGAGGCGGATGATTTCTCCCTCGATTCCCAGCGCGCGGGGAATCCAAATCGTCTGGCCAAAGGCCTTGGTCACGCGTTCCGCGATGCTCGTCTTGCCGTTACCGGGCGCGCCGTACAGGAACAATCCGCGTCCCGAGTTGACGGCGGGACCCAGGCGGTTGAGCATCCGCTGGCTGAGCAACAGGTCGGAGAAGGCCCGCCGCAGATCGTCGACGGTCGGCTGTTGGTGCTCAATCGACTGCGCCTTGACGCTGTCGATGTAATCCTTGAGCGACACCGGTGCCGATCCGAAATACGTGCAGTGCTCGTAGTGGCGACGCGCACGCTCGCGTCCCATGTCGGTGATCACGTACTGATAGTCGTTGACGGAGT
>JAEUIK010000199.1 GCA_016793185.1 Planctomycetaceae bacterium
GCGAAGTGGTCGTCCTGGCCGCGGCTCCCGAGTACGAGCTGCTGGGACGGCAGGCGCTGGGGGATCCGAGCCACAGCACGCCGGCCGTTTCCGGCGGCGTGATGTATCTGCGGACATTCACCAAGCTGTTTGCGCTGGGAGGGAAGTGAGCGATCCACAGGCTACTCATGGCAGGTACTCGTCAACCTGAATCGGTTGGTGCCGGACGGAGCCACGATTTCGTGGCAGTCAGGACAATGTGGCGAAAGCCGGCGCCCGACGCCGGAAGTCGCGCGCTTGCTGTTTGATCGATTCGCTCGGACGGGCGATGTACCGTTACAATCTGATCCTCGTTCCCCGTGCGAACGAGATATCGCCGATACGCGAACCTCAAGGTGTGCCTCCAATGAATCCTTCATCAGCTGGCGGCACCCACTCGACGATGCCCTCGGCGATTCCCGCCTCCTCCGCAGCGAGCTGCGCGGCCTGAGGCGTGTCGCCGACTCCCGCGATGTGCAATGCATCTGGAGTCCAGGCGATCCATTTGCCGCCGTACTCAAGCGGCACGACATCTGGCAGTTGCGAGTCGGTCATTCGCGTCTACTCCAGCCTCGAACCGGTGTCATGCAATCGCAAGCCCCGCCACACGGATCACGCCTAATTCTATCATACGACGGATTCTGCCGCGTCAGCAGCTCTAGACCTTGCCCCGAATCGTACCGTCCGCCAAACTCGGCGCATGACGTTACCTCTCCGTGAATTCTGGCTCGACGTCGGTGGGACGTTCACCGACTGCTTTTGCCACGACTCCGACGGCTCGATTCGCCGGCACAAGATCCTCAGCACTGGGGTCACGAAGGGGGAGTGCGCGCCCGGCTCCCACACGGCGCGGATCCTCGATCCTGCCCGGCGCGCCGATCCCGAGCGCTTCTGGGAAGGTTACGAGCTGCGCCTGGTCGGACCTGATGGCACAGTCGTCGATCGGGGGTGGATTGCCGGCTTCGATCGCGCGGCCGGCACGTTGGAGTTCGTGGTCCCCCTCACGGTAGCGCCCGAGACGGGGATGCGCTACGAGCTGGCTTCGAGCGAAGAGGCGCCGCTGGTGGCGATACGCTACCTGTTGGGTCTGCGGCGCGACCAGGCGATTCCTGCGGTTTCGGTTCGGCTCGGGACCACGCGCGGCACCAACTCGCTCCTCACGCGCCGCGGCGCCCGCACGGCCTTCGTCACCACGCGCGGCTTTGGCGACGTGCTGGCGATCGGTTACCAGAACCGTCCCAAGCTGTTCGAATTGGCGATCCACAAACGTGTGCCGCTGTACTGCGACGTCGTCGAGATCGAAGAACGAATCACGCCGACGGGCGAGGTGCTCTGCGCTCCACTCGAGGAGCGCATTCGCCAGCAGCTCAGTCAACTGCGCGCCGCGGGCTGCCAGTCGCTGGCTGTCTGCCTGCTGCACGCCTTCGATCATCCCGAGCATGAGCTGATTGTGGAGCGGATCGCCCGCGACGTGGGCTTCGAGGAGGTCAGCCTCTCCAGCCGTGTCGCTCCCCTGATCAAGATCGTCGCGCGCGGCGATACGACCCTGGTCGACGCCTATCTCAATCCGATTCTCCGCGCGTATGTCGACCATCTCCGCGCCGGGCTCGGCGCGAGCGCGTTGCGGATCATGACCTCGGCGGGGGGACTGGTCGAAGCGTCGCAGTTCGTCGGCAAGGAAAGCATCCTCTCGGGACCCGCCGGCGGCGTGGTCGGCTTCGCCCGCGTCGCCCAGAACTGCGGCTTCGAGCGAGCGATCGGGTTCGACATGGGGGGGACCAGCACCGACGTCTCGCGCTTCGACGGCGGCTACGAGTTCGAGTACGAAACGGAGAAAGCCGGCGTCCGCGTCGTCGCGCCGATGCTCAAGATCGAAACCGTCGCGGCCGGCGGCGGATCGATCTGCTCGTTCGACGGCGTCAAGCTCGTCGTGGGGCCCGACAGCTCTGGCGCCGATCCGGGCCCTGCCTGCTATGGCCGGGGGGGCCCGCTGGCGGTCACTGATCTGAATTTCATCCTCGGCAAAGTTCCGCCGCAGTTCTTTCCCTTTCCACTCGACCGCCGAGCGGTGGTCGCGCGGCTCGCTGAGCTCGCCGCGCAGATCCGCCAGGCGACCGGGCAGAACTACAGTGCCACCGAGTTGGCCGACGGCTTTCTCCGGGTTGCCAACTCGAACATGGTGCGCGCGATTCGCTCGGTCTCGATCGCCCAAGGGGTTGATCCGCGCGAGTACGTGCTCGTCGCCTTCGGCGGAGCTGCCGGTCAGCATGCCTGCGCGGTCGCTCGCGAGCTGGGCATGCGCCAGATTCTGATTCATCCCGATGCGGGGCTCTTGAGCGCGTACGGCATCGGCCTGGCCGATGTTACCCGGCACCGGGCGATCGGCGTCTACCTTCCTTACAGCGAAGACACGGTCCAGGGTCTCGAGACGACCTTTGCCCGCCTGGCCGACGAAGCCCGGGCCGCAGTGCTGGCCGAAGGGATTCCTGCCGAGCGGATCACCGTGCGCCGGGTGCTCGAGCTGCGCTATCGCGGCGTCGATGCGGCGTTGGCCGTCAGCCAGCCCGAACCGGCCGCGGGGAGCTACGCCGAGGCCTTCGCCCGCCAGCACCAGCGGCTCTATGGCTACACGCAGCCCGAGCGCCCGTTGGAGATCGTCTCGGCGCGGGTGGAAGTCGCAGGGCGCACGGCCACGGCGGCCGCGCCTTCGGCCTCGCTCCCGCCCGTGGAACTGCTATCGACGACCGAGACGACGACCGCCTGGTTCGACGCGCAGCCGCGAGAGACCCTGCTGCTCGACCGCGCGCACCTCATCCTGGGCCAGCGGATTCAGGGGCCCGCGATCGTCCGCGAACAATCCTCGACCACCGTGATCGACCCAGGCTGGGTCGCGGAGGTCCTCTCCGGCGGCGAGCTGCTGCTGGCCGACCAGGGAACGCACCCCCGCGCGGCCGTGTCGACCACCGCCGATCCGGTCATGCTCGAGGTCTTCAACAATCTGTTCGCGGGCATCGCCGAGCAAATGGGCATCACGCTCCGCAACACGTCGGCCAGCGTGAATGTCAAGGAACGGCTCGACTTTAGTTGCGCGCTCTTCACCGCGCGCGGCGAGCTGGTCGTCAACGCGCCGCACATTCCGGTCCACCTCGGGGCCATGGGACAAACGGTGCGGGCGATCATCGCCCACAATGCGCGGATCGAGCCGGGAGATGTCTACGTCACCAACGATCCGTACCAGGGGGGCTCGCATCTGCCGGACGTGACGGTGATCACTCCGGTTCACGATCCGGCCAGCGGCCGGTTGATCTTCTTCACCGCCAGCCGCGCCCATCATGCCGAGATCGGCGGGATCGTGCCGGGTTCGATGCCTCCCTTCTCGCGCAACCTGGCCGAGGAAGGTGTCCTGATCCGCAATTTCAAGCTCGTGAGCGGGGGGCACGAGCGGTTCGCCGCGCTGGCCGAAATGCTCGCGGCCCCCCCCTACCCCAGCCGCAAGGTGGACGAGAACCTGGCCGACATCGCCGCGGCGGTCGCCGCCAATCGGCAAGGGGCCGGCGAACTCGAGCGGCTGATCGAGCGCTACTCGCTGCCGGTGGTCGAAGCCTACATGCGCCACATCCAGGACGCCGCCGAACGGAGAATGCGCCTCGCCCTGGCCAAACTGCCGCCTGGACGGCGCGAATTCCTTGACTATCTCGATGACGGGACCCCCATCGCCGTGGCCGTGACGATTGTCGGCGATGCGGCCACGATCGACTTCGCGGGCACGGGACCCGTGCTCGCCGGAAATCTGAATGCCAACCGCGCCATCGTCACCGCGGCCGTCCTCTATTGCCTGCGGCTGTTGATCGACGAAGAGATTCCGCTCAACGAAGGAGTGTTGGCGCCGGTGACCATCGTCGTGCCCGAGGGGTCGCTGCTCGCGCCGCCCCAGCGAGCGACACCCGCCGAGTGCGCCGCCGTGGTGGGGGGCAACGTCGAGACGTCGCAACGGATCGTCGATGTCGTGCTCGGAGCGCTGGGCATTGCCGCGGCCAGCCAGGGAACGATGAACAACCTGCTCTTCGGTGACGCGACCTTCGGCTATTACGAGACCATCTGCGGCGGCTCGGGCGCTACGGCCGACGAGCCGGGCGCCGATGCCGTCCACACGCACATGACGAACACGCGCCTGACCGATCCCGAGGTGCTCGAGCGCCGCACGCCGGTGCGGTTGCACGAGTTCTCGATTCGCCGCGGCTCGGGGGGAGAGGGCCTGCATCCCGGAGGAGCCGGCGTGGTGCGCAAGCTCGAGTTCCTCCGCGAACTCGACGTCTCGATCCTCTCGCAGCGCCGCGGCCCATACCCGCCGTACGGCCAGCACGGCGGAGCGCCCGGCGCCCTGGGGCGCAACACGATCTATCGCGCCGACGGGTCGGAAGAAACGCTCCCCAACCAGGCGCAGTTGCTCGTTCGCCCCGGCGATGTCCTGGTCATCGAGACGCCGGGAGGCGGCGGGTTTGGGACAGCGCGTCCCTCAGCCCGCGAGGTGTGACGCTTATGGGGTCGGCCGTGCGCCCCACCGCCAGGCGCTGATTCCCTTCAGCTCGCGGATGAAGATCTCGTCCCCCGCGATCGCCAGGTGCGCCCAGGTTTCTTCGTCACTCACACGGCGGCGGTCGAGCAGGTCGAACTTCTCGGGCGCGGCTCGGATCAGCAGCAGCTCACCCCGCTCGTCGAGTGCCAGAATGCGGTCGCCGTTGGCGACCAGGCTCCAGTACTCGCCAAAGGGCTCCGTCGTCCAACGTGTTTCGCCGGTCGCCAGGTCGATGCAGGTGAACCGGCGGTTGCGGAGATGCAGGTAGACGTGATCGCCGATCACGACCGGCGACGACATGTAGCCCTGCACCTTGTTCTCCCAGGCCGTCGCGGGGGTCGGTGTCGGCTCGCCGCCGACCTTCACCAGGAGCGACTTGCCTCCGTAGGCGCTCGTGAAGACCGAGTCGCGCCAGATCGTCGGCGTCAGGATGTTCATCCCGCGGAACGTCGGGATCTCTTGCTTCCACAGCACCTGGCCAGTCGACTCGTCGACGCCGGTCAGGTGCGAGCGGGTCTGCACCAGCAACTCGGGGCGGCCGTTCAGCTCGACCTTCACGGGCGAAGAGAAAGCACTCCCCATCATCCCGCCCCCATCCTCGAGGGTCCGCCAGACGACGTTGCCGGTCCGTTTGTCGAGCTTGACCAGCGCGGCGCCCGCCTGAACGTAGAGATGGTCGCCAACCGCCAGCGGCGAGCTGGCAAACCCGAAGTCGGGGAGCGGCGTGCCGAACTTCGCCACGAAGTCGAGCCGCCAGCGCTCCTCGCCCGATTGGGCGTCCAGCGCGACCAGCACGTCGCGCATCCCTGGCACATAGAGGATGCCGTCATCCAGCAGCGGCGTCGCCCGAATCCAATCACCGTTGCGCTTGGCGAAGAACGGGACCTGCATGGCGCCCGGCCACGACTTTTCCCAGATCGGGCTGCCGGTCTGGCGATCGAGCGCGCGGGCCACCTCGAACTTCTCGTCGCGAGTCTCCGTCACGAAGACGCGATCCTCGGCCACGATCGGGCCCGAATAGCCCGGCCCGAGATCCACGCGCCAGGTCCGCTGGAGCGTCGACTCGTCGAGGCGGTCGGGCCAGGGCCTTGACTGAATCTGTCCGTCGCGTTGGGGACCGCGCCACTGGGTCCACACCTCCCCTGCCAGGACCGGGGAAAACACCCATAACAGGGCTCCTCCCACTCCCAGAGCGAATGCGGATCGACGAATCAACTGCGGCATTTGCAACCTCATTGTCTCGCGAGGGCGGGAACAAATCGGGGGATTCTAGCGCCACCCGTCAACTTGACCAGATCCGCTGCGCAGGCCCCGGCCGGCGTTAGTCCCGCGGTCACCCCGATCGCTGGGCAACTGCCAGCACCCCGGCGGACCGCGCTGGCAGCCGGTGCGGGCGGATCCGCACGGCGTGGGCTTCCCCTCAGGCGTTGATCTTGCTTGCCCGGCCGCGAGTTGATATCGGTTACGCCCCCCGAAAGATCTCGGGCCTGGGACTTTCACTCGTTTCGAGGAGACGCGCGATGCGTTGGAGCTGGTTGCTGCTGGCGGGTTTGTTTCTCGGCGCGGGCCTGATGCTCTTTGCCGGCGAGGCCAAGCCGCCGCGCCAGGGAGAATCGGCCACCGAGGCCGCACTGATGCGGGCCAAGCTGGCCAGTTCGAACAAGATCGTCGAGGGATTGATGACCCAGGACTTCGGCCTGGTGGAGACCGGGGCCCAGGAACTGGCCAAGATCTGCGAGGCGACCGGCTGGCACGCGGAGGAGGACCAGGTCTACGCCCACTATCGCGACGAGCTGCGGCGGATTTCGCAGAAGCTGGTCCAGCTCGCCGCGGATGAAGACCAGGACGGCGCGACCTACACCTACATGCACTCGATCACGACCTGCACGAGCTGCCACGATTACTGCCGCGACGTCCTGCACCTGGCGGCCAAGGAACCGACGCTCGAAGCCATCCCGACGACGCCTACCGACATAACGCCGCGCAAAACGTTCCGCCGCTAGTTGTCGACGGTGGCGTTAATGTGAGCTCGAGCGGCTGGGATGCCGATCAGGCGACTCGATCGAACCAGTACCACTCGTATCCATCGGGAAGCTCTCCAGCGGGGGCGAATTCCAGGTGAACAATCCGTCGGTGTCGCTGTGTGTCCGGATGCGAGGCGGGCGAGCTATGCGCCACGAGCGGACGCATGAGCAACACATCCCCTGGCTTTGCCAGTATCGTGTGGGTATCAACGCCCGCCTCACGGGCATCGCCGGCAAATCGTAGTGACTTCCCCCAGCGGTGCGAGCCGGCCACCACCCGCAAGGGACCATTCTCGTCGGTAACTTCATCAAGGTGAACGCGAGCCGTCACCATGCGCTCCAACAGATCGAGCGGCCCCTCGACATGCGGCACGCCTGCCTTCACTGTCGGTTTGCCAAAGTGCTCGCTCGAGATGGTGTTGTCTTTGACCGCGATCGTCATGTCCTGATGCCAAGGAAGCGACCAGGTCTGCTCCGGCGGTTTGTCAAAGAGCAGGCCGCGCACCAATCCGCAGGCGGGGCCGAGCACTTCCTGCAGCCGCTGGGATAGCGGCGGCGTCCTGGCGATGTCGCGCACGCGCGGCCAGGCATCGAGCAGATTACGCGCTGCATAGGGGCGACCCGCGTGGCTTAGTACTGCTGGCTCCGTCGGTGCCTCAGCGGCGAGCAGGCGGTCGACTTCGTCGCGCCAGAGGTCGATCTCGGCGCAAGTGAACAAACCCGAGACGAGCGCGAATCCACTTTCGGCCAGTTGTACGACAATTCCGGCCATCAAGGCACCTTCCCGGCGGAAGACCGATTAGGACGAGATGGCCGATTAAATCTCGGCGCCTCCCGTCCGCACGAATGCCCACACAAAGAGGGGCGCGAAGATCATGTCGCCCAGCACCGGCGGCATCGACTTCGGATCCACGCGCCCCTGCGCCAGCAGGATCAGCACCGTCAAGGCGAAGCCCCCTTTGCAGAGCGCACCCAAGAGCATCAGCGGCCGGTAGCGGATCGGATCGAGCGCGATCAGCAGGTACACGAGCTGCCAGGCGAAGACAGCTCCGACGAAGCCGTAGTAGAACTCGGGGTGCGTGATCGCCGGGGGGTACTTCTCGCCGAAGTATCCCTCCAGAAAAAACATCGGCGGCACCACGAGCATTCCGAAAGCCGTGGCCGCGAGAAACAGTCGCCGCGCGAAATTGACCGACCGGATCATGGTTTCTGCTCCCCACAGGGAATCGTCCGCGAACTCACTGGTCGGCGGGGCGCAGCTGGCCTCGATCCAGCTCCAGCCGCCGCTGCAGATGGCTGGCGAGCTCGACGCTGTGTGTGACGACGACCATCATCGTCTGCTCGGCAGCCTGCAGCTCGGCCAACAGGGCCGCGACCTCGGCCGCCGTCGAGCGATCGAGATTCCCTGTCGGCTCGTCGGCCAGCAGCAGCTCAGGCTGACGAATCAACGCCCGGGCGATGGCCACGCGTTGCCGTTCGCCGCCGGAGAGTTCCGCCGGGCGGTGATCGAGGCGCGCCGCCAGCCCAACGCGGTCGAGCAGAGTACGGGCCCGGGCGACGTCGTCGGGGTGCGTCGCGCCGGAGGCGATCGTCGGGATCAGCACGTTCTCGAGCACCGAACACTGCGGCAGCAGATGATGGTCCTGAAAGACCAGGCCGATCCGCCGGTTGCGAAAGGCCGCTTGTTCGGCCTCTCCCAGCCGAAACGGATCCTCGCCCCCCAGGCGGACGCTCCCCGAGGTGGGACGATCGAGCGTGCCGATGATGTGCAGCAGCGTGCTCTTGCCCGACCCGCTGGGGCCGAGGATCGCAACGTTCTCGCCGGCCGACAGCGAGAGCGAGGCCCCGTCGAGAATCCGCAAGGGCTGCGCTCGCGTGGGAAATTCACGGACGATCTGCTCGACGACCAGTTGCGACATCGTTAGGAAGTTTCACCGCCGACGAAGCCCAGCACGACTCACGCCGAATGTACCCTCTCGGGCGCTGGGACACAAAGCGGGGGGATGGGGGATTTGACGCCACACGGACTGCGTCACGACCCCCTTTGGCAGAACATCCACAGCCGCGGGCCCGACTGGTTACGCATCGCGGTCCGTTTCGGCCGTGTAGCGAGCGAGCTGCGCGGCCATGGCGGGTGGAATGGGCGTCGAGCGCGGGGGATGTTGTTCCGCGAGCCGGCAGTAGACCGCGACCGATCTCCCCGCGGCGACGGCGCGTCCCTCGTGCGTGATCGCGAACCGATAGCTGACGCTCTTTTCGCCCAGCCGTTCGATGGTCAGCGCGACGTCGAGCACGTCGTCAAAGCGGACGGCCCCGCTGAAGTCGCAGCCCACCGAGACGCGCGGCCAGCTATAGCGGCCCGAATCGTCGTGCATCAGCACGCTGAAGCCGAGTGCGCGGAGAAAGGCATGCTCGGTCTCTTCCATATAGCGGAAGAACGACGTGAAATGGGCAATGCCAGCCGCGTCGGTATCGTGCCACTCCACGCGGCAGGGATGGTGAAAAGCCTGAGGCATCGCGAATCCTTCCCGGTCCAGTGCCTCCCCCCGGAGACCGACCCAGTCGGCGGCCGCCAGCGTGGGAGACTTCGTGGTTTGCGGCCCCGCCAATCGCCGGTAGAGCGCCAGCGTCCGCTCGGCCATCAGCCGATCGTGGTACTTCTCGTGAATCGCCCGCTGTCCTTGCCTTCCGTATTGCTCCGCCCTCGCGGGATCGACCAGCAGTTCGCGCAGCGTTGCGGCCAGCGCGTCGGGGTCGTTGGGCGGACAGAGTCGCCCCCCTTGGGTATCCTCGATCAGCTCGGGAAACGCGCCGTGAGCCGGCACCACGACGGGCACGCCGTTGGCCAGGCTCTCGAGGATCGAGATCCCTTTGCTCTCGCGATAGATGGTGGGGACGCTCATCACGTCGAGCGATTGCAGGAAGGCGATCTTGCCCGCGCGATCAACCTCGCCGACGTACTCGAAGCGATCGGCCAGCCCCGCCGCAGCCAGCTCGTCGTGGATGCGTTCCAGGTAGCTGCGATCCCCCTCGCCCAGGTAACCGGCCGCCCGCAGGCGCAGGCCCGGCAGCGCGGGATCGCCGCTCAGCCGGCGAAAGGCTTCGACCAAGAGGTGCAGCCCCTTGTCGGGGCACACCCGCGCGAAGTAGCCCAAGGTGGCCGGCACCGAGCGGTCGCGCGAAGGTCGGAGCCCATGTCCGGCCAGCTTCAGTCCGTGCGGAATGACTTCGATCCGCGCGCGGGGCACTCCCAGGTAATCGGCCATCATCTCGGCGTAGTAAGCGTTCAAGGCGACGAACGCGTCGACTTCGGCGGCCCGCTCGCGCAGCGCCGCGCGGGCTTGCGTGTAGTGCGGCTCAGCCAGCCGCTCGAGAAAGATATCTTCGCCCGATAGCGTGCAGACCACCGGAACGCGCAGTTGCCGGCGGATTTCGCGCGCCATGCCGACGAGCATCGAGTTGGAGAGATGCACGACCTCGGGCCGCGCAGCGGAGCGCAGCCAGTGAACGAGCTTCTGCAGTTCCTTGCGCTGCCGCCCTTCCTCGCCGCGGAGCATCGAGACGGTCAGGTCGCCGAGTTGCTCGGCCTCGGTGCTCGCCCGGCCGCGCGTGGCCCAGTCGAGCAAGGCGGGCGCATCGAGCAACCGGTCCATCAGCCAGGGAGTATGGCGAAAGAGGGCCGATTTCTGCTGCAGATAGACGTTGATCCCGCCGTAGAAGACGCGCTGCTGGCTCTGGTTCTCTTCGTCGGTCCTCAGCGGCGTGTAGGTGGGAACGAGCAGCAGGTCCTCGCCCAGCGCGCGCAGGGCCGCGGCCAGCGTGTTGTCGTGCAGGCAGCTGCCGCAGTACATGCCCGCGGCGCCGGCGGCGAGGTAAACGATCTTCATGCAGGACGCACGGTCTGCGGGTTGCGGAGGCACGAAACCGTAGGGCTACCGGTCAAGTCTAGCCGCTGGCCGAGCGCCGGCAAACGGCGCGACCGGGGGTGGCGAGCCCGCGGCCAGCAAGCCGGCGAAAAATCCCCCGACCGGCTTCAACAAGGAGCGACGATTTCCAAGAGCTCGATCGCCGGCTCATGGTCGCAGAGAATGAGCGCCGTGCGGCCGTAGGTCATGCCGTCGGGGGGGAGGCCAAAGAAGTGGCAGAGCTCGACGCCTGGGTTCACGCGCCACAGCCCTCGCAGGGCGATCGCGCGGTGCACGTTATGCTGAATGAAAATCCTTCCCAGCGGGAGCGACTCGTCCTCGACCCCGGCACGGACCGCCGGATCGAGGTAGCGCCAATGAACGCGCATGATTCCGTACTGGACGACCGTGCGGTCGCTTTGCCGCACCAGCAAGATCTTCCGCGCGTAATGCGAGTCGGTCCGATGCCGGTCGAGTACCTGCACGTCGACCGGACAGCCGTGAAACTCCTCCACGGTCACCGTCATGTGGTGCTCGTGGTTCAAGAGCCGCTGGTAGTTGGCGGGCATCTCCGCGGCCGCAACCTGGGTAAATCGACCCAGGGAGGCCAGACTGGGATAGAACAGACGAGCGAGCTGCTCCAGATCGTGCTCGGGGGGCGAAATCGAATGCATCGAGCCGTCTTGCCAGGAAGGAATATCGCGGCGCTCTCTCCCAACGCTCCGCGCGGCGTACCACGGCGAAGTCCGCCAAAGGGGGACGATTCGCGCCAGGAGGGCTCGGCCAGCTTAGCCCAGTTCCCGCGGCTTGGCGAGTCAATCGCCGAAAACGATCGCAAGGCGATCCGGCGCTGCACGTCAGGTCCGCCGCGCGAGATCGGCGCGATGGTTCGCCTGCTGAACTGTTTCGCCGCGTGGAGCCGGCCCGCGCCGCTTTAGCCCCGCCGGCGGCGGCGGTATAATTCGGCCATCCCCCCTCTCGCAGGTGAGGAGGCCAACCACCACGAGCCGCCGAGGAATTTCGTTCATGCGAGGCATTGCCGCCGTCCACGGCTCGCCGCAACCTCGGTTCGTCGACCATCCTGCCCCGCGCGACCCCGGCCCCGGCGAAGTGCTGTGCCAGACGCTGGAGCTCGGCATCTGCGGCACCGATCGCGAGATCCTCCACGCAGCCGAACCGATCTTGCCCCAGGGGGATGACTACCTTGTGCTGGGTCATGAGTGCCTGGCCCGCGTCGAGGCGATTGGACCCGCGCCTGCCGGGAGTGAGCGAGCGCCGCTGGCCGACGGTTCGACGCGTCCTCTCGAAGTCGGCGACCTGGTGGTTCCCCTGGTGCGGCGCGCGGTGGAGCCGCGCCCCGAACGGGTCGATTTTCTCCCGTTTGGGACCTATCGCGAGCGCGGCATTGTGGCCGCCCACGGCTTCTCGGTGCCCTGGTGGCTCGACCGGCCGGAGTACCTGTTCCGCGTCCCGCGCGCACTGGCCCCCTGGGCCGTGTTGACCGAGCCGCTGGCGGTCGCCGAAAAAGGGATCAACGAGGCGCTGGTGCTGCAGCAGGCGCGGCTCGGACCCGAGACCTGGGTGCAGCGGCCGCCGCGAACACTCGTGACGGGACCGGGGCCGATCGGGTTCGCCGGCGTGCTGGCCGCCGTCGTGCGCGGCTGGCCGACGACGCTCTACGGCCGCGACCCGGCCGACTCGTCGCGCGCTCAATTGGCGCGCGATCTGGGCGCCGCGTATCTGCCGGCGAGCGAAGCGAATTTTCAGCCCGACGATCTGCAGGCGTCCGGCTACGACCTCGTGCTCGAGTGTACCGGGAGCGAAGGGGTGCTGATCAACGCGGCCCGCGCCACGCGCGCCTCGGGCGTGATCGTCTGGCTCGGCAGCTCGCGCCGTCCCGAGCCGACCGCCAACGACCTGGCCTACATCGTCCGCGACGGGCTGCTGCGCAACCACATCCACCTGGGCTGCGTGAACGCCGCGCCGCGCGATTTTGTCGATGCCCTGACGCATCTCGATCAATTGCGGCAGAGCATGCCGGGGCAGCTCGAGCGGCTGGTGACGGCGCGGGTCACTCCCGACGAATCGCTCTGGCACTACGAGCATCGCGAGCCGCAGGGAATCAAGGTGGTGCTGGTCTACGACGGCGTGTAACTCGGCCCGTTTACCGCGCGCATGATCTATCCGCATCCAATTCGGCTGGCCGGGCCTTGGGAGTATGCTCGGCCGGGGGACGACAACGCCGAGGGGGCCTGGCTCCCGATCCGGCCGGACCGCGATTGGGAGCTCGCGTTCGGCGACGCATTCCGCGGAGCTGTTCGCCTGCGGCGGCGCTTCAATCGTCCCGCGCGGCTCGATGCCCACGAATCAGTCTGGATCGTATTCGAGGGAAATCGACTCTCCGGCGAAGTCCGGCTCAATGGCGGTCGGCTGGGCGCGCTGAGCCCAGAGGAGCCGCTCGCCGAGTTCGAGATCTTGTCGGTCTTAGAGCCGCACAACGAGTTGCTGCTCGACCTGCGGCTTGATGGGCGGGGCGAGCGGTGGGAAACGGTACGGCTCGAAATCCGCCGCCGACTACCCACCCCCGCGCCTGCCGAGTAGTCTGGTGAGCGCTGCCAGTGCGAACACGATTCTAGATACTTGCGAGGAGCGCGCGTGCGAATCCATCGTCGGTCGTGGCGAGATCTGTGGACCAGCCTGGTTCTGGTGATCGCCAGCACCCCTGCGGCGGTCGCCGGTGCGGCCGACGCGCCGCTCAATGCCCTCACGCCCGAGGAGGTTGCGGCCGGCTGGTTGCTGCTCTTCGACGGCCAGACGACGTTCGGCTGGGAGCCGGCCAGCGAGGCCAATTGGAACGTCGCCGATGGTGTCCTCTCGGTGTCGAGCGGCCAGCCGGGGCTACTCTGCACGACGTGCGACTTTGGCGACTATCAACTGCGCGTCGACTTTCGCGCGCCGGCGACGACCAACAGCGGGGTTTTTCTGCGGACGCCGCTGAAGCCCACCAATCCCGCCGGCGATTGCTACGAGCTGAACATCGCGGCGCCCGACGTGAGCCCCTTCGCCACCGGGAGCTTCGTCGGCCGCCAAAAGGCCGAAGCCGCCACGGCGATTGCGGCCGGCGAATGGCACACCTTCGACGTCACCGCCCAGGGGGGACACTTCGTCGTGAAGGTCGATGGCCGGCCTGTGCTCGACTACACCGATCCCCGGCCACTCCCGCGCGGCCGCATCGGCTTGCAGCTCAACAAAGGCCTCGTTGAGTTTCGCAACGTCAAGCTGCTGCCGCTGGGATTGCAGCCGATCTTCAATGGACGCGACCTTTCGGGCTGGAAAATCTTTCCCGGCCGCAAGAGCGAGTTCGCCGTCACGCCGGCTGGCGAGATCAGCATCAGGAACGGCAACGGTCAGCTCGAATCGGAGGGCTCGTACCAGGACTTCGTGCTCGAGCTCGAAGTAAAGACCAACGGCCGCGGACTGAACTCGGGCGTT
>JAEUIK010000206.1 GCA_016793185.1 Planctomycetaceae bacterium
CCGAAGTGGCGCGACGTCTTCCCCCGCCGCGATGATGCCACGCAAGTGCAGTTGGGAGTAGGCCCGCTGCATGCCGCGGTCCGCCAGGCGGCGATCGTCACCAGCGAGGAAAGCCGCGGAATCGATTTCACGTTCTCAGCCGGACAATTGCTGCTGGCGGCGCGCTCGGCGCAGGCGGGGCAGTCGCGCATCGAACTGCCGCTGGCCTACGACGGCCCGGCGATCTCGATCACGCTCGACCCGCGGTACCTGATCGACTTCTTGAAGGTGCTCGACCCCGAGAAGAACTTCACGTTGGAATTGAAGGATGCCGAAAGCGCCGCGGTCTGCAGCACGGACGACGGTTACGGCTACGTGATCATGCCGCTGGCCCGCGAACGCTAGACCCCAGGCGAGTCGCCATGGCCCGACCCCAGAAACTGGCCGACATCCTCGCCCAAGTGACCGCGCGCCACGGGTTCGCCCGGGTGCGCTCCCAGACGAATTATGAGCAAGCGTGGCGCGAAGTGGCGGGCGAGCTGGCCAACCGTTCGCGCGTCGGAGCGCTGCGCCGCGGAGTGTTGGAGATCACCGTCAGTCATTCGGCCCTGGTGCAAGAATTGTCGTTTCAAAAAGCCCGGCTGCTGGCAGGATTGGCCGCCCGCCTGCCGGAACAAGAGATTCGCGACCTGAAATTGCGCGTGGGGGCCATCGGTTAATCGGGCCGGATCCGACCCGTTGGGCCAGCAGTGTCGGTGGCCGACTTCCCACCGATCTGAATTTGCCCTGTGCCGCAGCCTCCCCGCTGAACTTCGAAATTCCTAGTGAGAACCTTCGGCAATGAGCAGTGATCCGCAGCCCCAGAATCCTTCCGATCCGCAATCCACGGGCGGCGATTCCGCCGGCGGTCCCCCCGCGGGAGGATCGCCCCCCTCGCCTGACATGCCCGAGTATCAGAAGGTGCAGAACGACTACGGCGCCGAAAGCCTCGAGCATCTGAGCGACCTCGAGCACGTCCGCGAGCGTCCGAGCATGTACATCGGCGATACGACCGTGCGCGGTCTGCATCACATGGTGTACGAAGTCGTCGACAACTCGATCGACGAAGCCATGGCGGGACACGCCAAGCACGTCACGGTCACTATCAACGTCGATGGGTCGGTGACGGTCGAGGATGACGGGCGCGGGATTCCGGTCGAAATGCACCCCGACCTGGGGATTTCGACGCTCCAAGGGGTGATGACGGTCCTGAAGTTCGGCGGCAAGTTCTCCAAGGGAGCCTACCAGACCTCCGGCGGTCTCCACGGGGTGGGCGTGACCGTCGTGAACTTCCTCTCCGAGTGGTGCGAGGTCGAGGTCTGCCGCGGCGGTGCGGTCTATCAACAGGAGTACGAGCGCGGCGTCCCCACCGGCGAAGTCCGCCGCGTCGGGACTTCGACCAAGGTCGGCACGAAGACGACCTTCAAGCCCGACCAGCAGATCTTCCCGGTCACCAAGTTCGCTTACAGCACGCTGCACCGCCGGTTGCAGGAACTGGCGTTCCTCAATCGCGGAGTCAAAATCACGTTCCGCGACGAGCGGACTGGCGAAGGCGAGACGTTTCACTACGAGCGCGGCATCCTGCAGTACATCGAGCACCTCAATCGCGCCAGCGAACCGGCCCATCCCGATATTCTTTATCTGGCCTGGGAGCAGGATGGAGTCGGCCTCGAACTGGCGATGCAGTACTCGACCGACTACACCGAGAACTTCCACTCCTACGTCAACAACATCAACACCATTGAGGGAGGCACGCACGTCTCGGGCTTTCGCGCCGCTCTGACGCGCAGCCTGAACGCCTACGGCAAGAAGGCGAATCTTTTCAAGGATCTCGTCCCCGGGGGCGACGATTTCCGCGAAGGGCTGACGGCCGTGCTCTCAATGCGGGTGCCCGAGCCGCAGTTCGAAGGTCAGACCAAGACCAAGCTCGGCAACGGCGAAATCGAAGGCCTGGTGAACAGCGCCGTCGGCGATTTTCTCAATCGCTACCTGGAAGAGAACCCCAAGACCGCCACGATCATCGTCAAGAAGGGGATGCTGGCGGCCGAAGCTCGCGAGTCGGCCCGCAAGGCGCGGCAGCTCATTCGCGAGCGGAAGGGGGCCCTCTCGCACGGCGGCCTGCCGGGCAAGCTCCGCGATTGCACCAGCCGCGACGTCGAACGGTGCGAGCTGTATCTCGTCGAGGGCGACTCGGCCGGCGGCAGCGCCGAGGGAGGCCGGCTCCGCGAGTATCAGGCGATCCTTCCCTTGCGCGGCAAGATCATCAACGCCTACAAGGCCCGCGAAGACAAGGTGCTGGCCAACGAAGAAGTCCGCAGCATGATCGCGGCCATCGGTTCCGGCATTGGTGACGAGGTCGACCTCGCCAAACGGCGTTACAACAAGATAGTGATCATGACCGACGCCGACGTCGACGGTTCGCACA
>JAEUIK010000215.1 GCA_016793185.1 Planctomycetaceae bacterium
CCGGCGGCAACGCCGGAGGGATGCTGGCGCCCGTCCTCACTCCCTGGTTGAGCGGGTATTTCGGTTGGAAGGCCGCCGTTCCCGTAGCTGGGGTCGTCTGCCTGCTGGGTGCCGCGCTCTGGTATGGGATTCGGCCCGTAGCTGCCGATTCATCGGCAACTCAGCTAGCAGATGTGTGAATTCTGGCACGGCCACTTCAGCTGCGTAGTGCACCATCGCGTAAGCCGTGCAGCAACCGTCTCTTAACGGCGCTCTGCCGCTCGCGAACTCGCCTTTGCGCGATTTCGCCCCCTGGCTAGAATGCCTCGCCTTTTAGGACTTTTCTGGCCGTCGTCCGACGCGGTGCTATCGCGCGCGGGGGGTGGTTCGTCGTGAGAGACCCCGTCCGCATGGCGCATCAGCCCACTGCAAACACCTGGCTCGCCCGCGCGTTTCAAAGTGCTACGGCGCAGATTCTCCGCTATCCCGTGGCTGTCGTGGCCTTGGCGATCGGAGTGGCCCTGGCTGCGCTGCTGCTCACCGGCAGCCAACTCGGCTATCGCACGAGCCGGCTCGATCTGTTGAACCCGAAGAGCGACTTCAACCGGCTCTGGATCGAGTACATCAAGGAGTTTGGCGAAGACGACGACGCCGTGGTGGTGGTGGAAGGTCCGAGCCGCGATGAAGTGGTGCCGGTCCTCAAGGAAGTTTCGGCGTTGCTGGCGCGCGAAGACCGGCACTTTCACGCCGTGCTGCACGAAGTCGACTTGGCGAAAGTTCGCGCCAAGGGACTCCATTATCTTCCGCCCGCCGAGTTACTGGCCATCGAGGGCTTCCTCCACCAGGCGACGCCGGTGCTCAACGGCGACTGGTCGCCGTTGAACGTTGGGGCCATGGCGGCGGGCATGTGCGCGCAGCTCGAAGCCCGGCCGCAACCCGGGACGCGCGCGCACGTCGAGGCGACGCAAGCCGTGGTGCGACTGGCCAGCGGGCTGGAGGCAGCGTTGGGGCCGGAGCCCCGCTATCGGTCTCCCTGGCCCGAAATGCCGGCAGCCTTCGCCACGCTCAGCGAGCTCAGCGCCGAGTACCTGTTGACCAACGAAGGCAAGTTGGGCTTCGTTCTCCTCCGCCTGACCAATAGCGAGCAAGACGGCTTCACGCGCGGTTCGGCGGCTACCGATGCCCTGCGCAAGCTGATCGCCGACATCTCGGCCCGCCATCCGGAAACGAAGATCGGGCTGACCGGCCTGCCGATCATGGAAAACGACGAGATGCGCTCGAGCCAGTCGTCGATGACCTGGGCCAGCATCGTCTCGATGGTCGGCGTGACCCTCTTGTTCATCGCCGGGTTCGGCGGGCTGCGCCACGCCATGCTCGCCAATGTCGCCCTCATGATCGGCATGGCCTGGGCCTTTGGCTTCGTCACGCTGTCGGTCGGTCACCTCAACATCCTCAGCGTCTCGTTCACGGTCACGCTGATCGGCATCGGCATCGATTACGGCGTCCACTACATCTCGCGCTACATGCAACTTCGCGAGCAAAAGCTCGACGTCCGCACGGCGCTCGTGCAGACTTCGGGCACGATGGGTCCCGCGATCACGACCGGCGCCGTCACCACGGCCGTCTCGTTTTTCGCGGCGGGCTTCACCGAGTTCACCGGCATTGCCGAGCTGGGCATCATCGCCGGCGGCGGACTGCTGTTCTGCGCCGTGGCGCAGCTCTTCATCCTGCCCCCCTTAGTCGCGCTGGTCGACCAAACCTCGCTCGGGCAGCGATTGCCGTCCCCGCTCCCCGTTCATCGATGGATCGCCCCGGTCACTCGTTATCCCCGGCTGGTGTTGCTGGTCGGTGTGGTCGGTTCCGTGTTCGTGGCAGGGGGAATCAAGGATCTGTGGTACGACCACAATCTGTTGAATCTCCAGCCCGAAGGGTTGGAGAGCGTGCAGCTCGAGCAACAACTGCTCGAAAAGTGCAATCAAAGTGTGTGGTACGCCTTGTCGATTGCGGACAGCCGCGAGGAGCTGCTCGAACTGAAGGCTCGGTTCCTCAAGCTGCCGACGGTGGAGCGCACGGAAGAGATCGTGTCGCTGCTGCCCGTCGATCAGGAGGCGAAGCGGCCAATCATCGAGCGGATTCAAACGCGTCTGGCGGGGCTCCCGGAACGGCCGCCGGTGATCGCCGTTGACCGCCCCGAGCACCTGGGCCGCGTGCTCGCCCGGACGCAGGAGTTGATCGCCACCGAGCCGTCGGGCGCGCTCGCCGCGCGGCATCTCGAGGAAGTCCGCAACCAGTTGCGCAAACTTCCTTTGGGAGATTGCTATGCGACGCTGTCGCATTTTCAACAGCAAATGGCCGGCGACCTTTTGAGCCGGTTGTACGCGCTCAAGAACATGGCCGATCCCGAGCCCCCCCGGTTGAGTGACCTCCCTCCGGGGCTGGTCGATCGCTTTGTCGGGCAGCACGGCAAGCACCTGCTGAAGATCTACGGCAAAGGCAACATCTGGGACATGCAGTCGCTCGACCGCTTCGTCAAGGATGTGCGCGCCGTCGATCCGCGCGTGACGGGCAATCCGTTGCAGGCGCACGCCGCTTCGCTGCAGATGAAAAAGAGCTACGAGCAGTCGGCACTCTACGCGCTGGTCATCATCCTGGTCGTCTTGTGGCTCGACTTCCGCAATCTGCTCGACGTACTGCTGGCGTCGCTGCCGCTGGGATTGGGCGTGGTGTTGATGTTCGGCCTGCTTGGCTATTGGGGAATCCCGCTCAATCCGGCCAATATGATCGCGTTGCCGCTGATCCTGGGGATTGGCGTCGATTACGGCGTCCACATCGTGCACGAGTATCACGACCAGCGCGGCCGGTATCAGATGTCGTCGTCGACGGCGGTGGCCGTATTCGTCGATTCGCTGACGACGATCGTCGGCTACGGCGCCCTGATGGTGGCCAGCCATCGCGGTTTGCAGAGCTTGGGGCGCGTCCTCACGATCGGCGTCAGTACCTGCTTCTTTTGCTCGGTCGTGATCCTGCCGGCGCTCTTGGCCTGGATGAGCCGCAATCGCGTGGCACCCGAAACGCTTGCGGAGCCGCCCGTCGAAACTCCCCCCGTCCCCCCTGCCCCGCCGGGACGCATCTGGAGGCGCGACGGCGCCGAGCAGCCCGGGGGCGCGACGCCCCATTTTCCCGGGCACATTCAACGCCGGCGCCATGCCGAGCGGAATACCTAAGTCGGCCGAACCAGGCGCAAAAAAAGAGCCGCGCCCTGGCGGGGGACGCGGCTCCGTACGGACGACTGTAGCGGCCTGCTCGGGCTTGCCTCTCCACTCGGGATCTGTGGTGGGGGGGTAAGATCGCTAGGCGGGAGGTCATTCGAGGCGACCAGCTCCCGTCGTCCGCTGGCGAGTTTCTACCAGTCCCTGGTGAAGGATTGGTGAAAGGCCTGTGCAATTTTCATGACGCGCACCACCGGCTCTGAGTCGGCGCGTCCTTGACCCCGGCGGGGGCGCCGGTTGACAATCGATCGGATGTCTCCGACTCTCCCTCACTTGCGTCTCGGCCCCGTCGAGATCGGATTTCCGATCGTGCAGGCGGCGCTCAGCGGTTACAGCGATCGGGCGATGCGGCTCGTGTCGCGCCGCTTGGGGGCTTCGTACGCCCTGTGCGAAGTGCTGATCGATCGATTCATCCTCGAAGCCCGGCGGCGCGCCGCTCGCCGGTTTGCCATTTGCGACGAGGATCACCCCGCCGGGGGGCAGCTCATGGGGGCCATCCCCAGCGAGTTCGGCGAGGCGGCCGCCAAACTGGCGACCGTTGGTTACGACGTGATCGACATAAACTTTGGCTGCCCCGTTAAGAAAGTCCTGGGGCGCGCGCGGGGCGGGTTCTTGCTCTCCGATCCGGCCACGGCGCTGGAGATCGTCGCGCGCGTGCGCGAAGCCGTGCCGGCCCAGATCCCGGTGACGGTCAAGATGCGGCGCGGTCTCGACGACACGCCCGAGAGCCGCGATAAGTTTTTCACGATCTTCGACGGTGCTTTCGACCGCGGCGTGGCGGCCATCACCGTGCATGGCCGGACCGTACAGCAGCGCTACATCGGACCCAGTCGCTGGGAGTTCTTGCGCGAGGTCAAACGGCACGCCGGCGACCGCGTGGTGCTTGGCAGCGGCGATCTGTTCACGGCCCAGGCCTGTCTCGACATGCTGCGCGAGACGGGCGTCGATGGGGTGACGGTCGCCCGCGGCGCGATCGGCAACCCTTGGATCTTTGCCCAAGCCCGCGCGCTGGCGAGCGGACAGCCGCTGCCGGCCCCCCCCACCGTGCACGAGCAGCGTGA
>JAEUIK010000216.1 GCA_016793185.1 Planctomycetaceae bacterium
CGGGCGGATTGGCCCCTTCGAAATGACCAGCTACGACGCGATCCTCGGCTGGGGCGAGATGATTCGCGAAGTGGTCGACCAGGGACGGATGCCTCCCTGGCACGCCGATCCGAAGTACGGCCACTTCCTCAACGACAAGAGCCTGACCGCGGCGGAAAAGGAGCAGATCGCCACCTGGGTCAAGAATGGCTGCCCCGAGGGAAACCCGGCTGATTTGCCCCCCGCCAAGGAATTCGTCGAGGGCTGGGAGATCGGCCAGCCTGACCAGATTGTGTACATGAAGGACGAACCAACCAACGTCCCCGCCGAGGGGGTCATCGACTACCACCATTACGTGGTCGATCCCGGTTGGACCGAAGACAAATGGATCCAGGCCGCCGAAGCCAAGCCGGGGAGCCTCGAAACGGTCCACCACATCCTTGTCTTCGTGGCGCCGCCGGGCTCGGGCTTCGGTTTCGGACGTCGTGGCGATGACGCTGCTCGGCCTGCGGGCCAAGGGGAGCGCGGCAATCGACCCGAGCGCGCACGCGCCGGCCGGGATGGGGGACGCCGCGGCGGTGGTGGTGGCGGCGGCGGTGAGGGAGGCGGGCTCACCAGCGGCAACCTGATCGCCGGCTATGCCCCGGGCATGAACCCGATGTTCAACTCCGACGGCAAGACCGCCATCCATGTGAAGGCGGGCTCGAAGCTCATCTTCCAGATGCACTACACCCCCAACGGCACGCCGCAGCAGGATCGCAGCTACGTCGGCTTCATCTTCGCCGACCCCGAAAAGGTCGAGAAGGTCGCCCGCAGCACGGCCGTGGTCAATCCGTTCTTCTCGATTCCGGCCGGGGCCTCGGACTATCGCGTCACGGCCGACAACACTTTTGAGACCGACACGTTGTTGACCTGCTTGACGCCGCACATGCACACGCGCGGCAAGGCCTTCAAGTACGAGGCCGAATACCCGGACGGCACCAAGGAAGTGCTGCTCGACGTCCCCACCTACGACTTCAACTGGCAGACGACCTACCAGTTTGCCGAGCCGAAGCTGATGCCCAAGGGGACCCGGATCGTCTGCACGGCCGCCTGGGACAACTCGGAGGGGAACCTCTCGAACCCCGACCCGACCAAGAAAGTCACCTGGGGCGACCAGACGTTCGAGGAGATGATGATCGGCTTCTACGTCGAGGTTTACCCCAAGGACGACGTCCCGGCCGAGGCCTCGGGAGCCCGGGCGTTCGGCCGGTTCGACCCGGCGCGGATTTTCGCATCGCTCGATGCGAACCAGGACGGTAAGCTGACCAAAGACGAGCTGCCCGACGGGCTATCGGAGCGGCTCGGGCTGGCGGACGCCAACGGCGACGGCGGCATCAGCCAGCAGGAGCTCGAAACGATCTTCAAGCTGTTCGGCGGTGCACGGGGGGGTGGCCGCCGCGGCCCGCAGCAGTAATTCGGATCACGGGTTGACCAGAGCCCCCATTGCTCGCCGCTCGTACATAAGGGTTTCAGCCATGGCGGATCGCCGCATCGAATCGTTCGAAGAGTTCTGGCCGTTCTATGTCGGCGAACACCTCTCGCCCATCTCGCGCGCGCTGCACTTCATCGGCAGCACGCTGGCGCTGGTGGTGCTCGGCGTGGCCGTGTTCTACACGCCGTGGGCGCTGCTGGCCGCGCCGATCGTGGGCTACGGCTTCGCCTGGGTGGGACACTTCTTCGTCGAGAAGAACAAGCCCGCCTCGTTCAAATACCCCCTCTGGTCCTTTATCGCCGATTGGAAGATGTGGGCCTACATCCTCACCGGCCGGATGGGGAGCGAGGTCGAGAAAGTCGCCGCCTCGAGCAAGAAGGTCGGCTTCGCGCAAGGCGCGTAGCACGACGCGAACCATGCGACCCAGCGAGCGCGGCTGAGGCGCTTCGCCCCGAGCCGGGGGCCTCAGGCCCCCGGAGCCGGTCGAATTACCAAGACGCTTCGAACCGCCATTCGACTGGCGAATCAAAGCCGAGAGCAGTTCAGCTCCCCGGCCCTGAGGGCCGGGGCTCGGGTCCATGTGACAGGCGTCGCGACCTCATGCTCTTCTGGTTGCTGACATCCACGACCTATGGGACTTGGCTGCCGGGCGACCAGCGGGGGTTCGTGAGCAACGTGCGAGCACCGGCTGGGCCGCGCAAGCGGCACAACAAGCCTGGCACTCCGTACGATTCTCAGGTTCCAGAGTTGGAGCGAGTCGCCCGCGGAAATCTCAAGGGACCGCCCGTGCGGCTGACGTACGACCACGCGAAAACTCTCGTCGACCAGTGGCAGATTACAGCGACCATCCACGAATGGCGCATCCTCGCCGCCGCGGTCATGAGCAATCATTTTCATTTGGTTGTCGGCGCCGCTGAGACGCACCACGGATCCGACTTGCTCCGCGACTTCAAGAGCTTCGGCAGTCGGCGTCTGACGGAGGCTTTCGGCCGCCCGCGCAGTGGAACCTGGTGGACAAGTTCAGGTTCAAGGCGTCATCTGGCAAACGGGGAGCGCGTTGCAGCAGCGGTTCGATATGTCTTGGAACAAGAGTTCCCACTGATCGTGTGGCGCGACGAAACGCTCTGAAGCGCCTCCCCACTCGAGCCGGGGGCCTCAGGCCCCCGGAGCTGTCGCATCGTTAGGACGCTTCGAACCGCCATTCGTCTGGCGAATCAAAGCCGAGAGCAGTTCAGCTCCCCGGCCCTGAGGGCCGGGGCTCGGTATTGCGACTCACGGATCGAGCCGGCGACTGGGGCGCGTCTGCCGCCCATTGGCGCCCGGTCCCGGCTGGACGCCGGGAACCACCTTGCCATCTTTCCGCGCTCGGTCTTGCAGCGCCTGCTGGAAGTACGGCAGCGGGATATGCCCGCTCTGCTGCCGGGCGTAAAAGAACGTGCCCAGCACCATGTGCTTGTCGAGGTAGCCGACGTCGACCATCGTCACGATCTCGTCGACGTAGTCGAACTCCTCCGGGCGGCGGCACTTGAGCCCGGTCTTGAGCATCTGCTTGAAGGTGATCTTGCGGACGCCGTTGGGAGGCGGCCCTTCGACGCTTTGCGGGTTCGAACCGGTCGCGCCCACGAGGCCTAGAGACCCTAGCAGCAGGCAGATCTTGGCGAGGCGTACCATGCGAAATCCTGGCTCGAACGGCCTGAGAGGCGCTGATTTGCGGGACGCTGAATATCGGAATTCGCGCCCCGGGGCAAGTGAGATCTGAGCGCCGTCGACACGCCAGGCCCCCCTCCTCCACCGCACGCCAGCACGCTAACCGCTAGCGCCGCAACCAGTTTCCGTTCGTGGCCCCCCGGCCAGCTCTGGAGTATGATAGAGCGTACAACCCCCAGGGGCCGACTCGCATCCCCACCCGCCGGGCTAACGGATTGATGGCTCACCGAGCAGTTTCCAACCAGCGCTGCCGCGGCGGGGCTCTCTGTCGCGCCCTGCGAGCCGCTCTCCCGCTGGCGGGGGTGGCCTTCGCTGCGTGCTGGTTCTTGATCCCGCCGGCGCGAGGATCTGAACCGGGCGCGACCGCGACAGCGGCCGCCTCCCCGGTCGCCGCGCCCCCGGTCGCCCCGACGCAGGCCGCACAAGTCGTGGCCGCGCTCATTCCGGAGCTCGAGTCCGAGCGCGGCGACATCCGCGACCGGGCCGGGCGGCGGCTGCAGCAGATGGTCGCGCAGCCCGAACTGGCCAGCATCCTGGCCGTCGAGTTGCGGCGGGCCCTCTTGGCCGAGTCCGCGAGTTTTGAATTGCGGGCTCGCCTGACGCCGATCCTCGAGCGTTTGCCGCGCGAAGCGGTGCCGGCGGCGGCAGTCGACCTGGCCGAGATCGAGCGGCTGACCGCGCGCCTCGACGATCCCGATTACGGCACGCGGCGCACCGCGGCCGAACGCCTGGCCTGGATGCTGGGGGACCCCGCGGCCGTGTGTCCGCTGCTGGCAGCGCTCCGCGCACGCCTGTTCGACCCCGAACTCGATCCGGGGCTGCGGCGCGAACTCGCGCCGCTGTGGCGCCAGGTGCGTGCCGCCTGGCTGGCCAGCGATCCCGCCACCTGGCAGCTTCCGGCGGTAAGCGACGAGCAGATCGAGCAGTGGATCGCCGCCCTGAAGAAACCGCTGCCGCGCGGCTGGACCGGGGCCGTTTATCCGCCACACGAGATCGCGCGGCAGGAGCTTCTCGATCTCCTCGCGCGCGACGACTACCTGCCCAAGGTCAAAGCCCGGCTCGACGAGCAGCTCCGCGACCCGCTCGATCCGGCCACGTACTACCTGCGCGAGATCCACGATTGGACGCTCCCCGGCCTGGTGGCCGAAATCTGGGAAGAACGCCTGGCCGGCACGTCCATCGCCACGGTGCAGTACCTGGCGCTGGGAGTTCCCTGCCAGCCGGAAGGGGCCGAGCGCCCCAGCCTGTTCGACCGTTGCGACGACAAGACCGCGCATTGCCTGAGCGGCAATTCGCTCTCGCCCGGCGACTGGCCCGTCGGCGTGGCCTTTCCGAGCCCGATCGCCGAGGACAAGTTCTTTCACCTGGTGAATTTGCCGACGCCGCGGCACCGGCTGGCCTACCAGGCGAATGTCGACCGCGACGAGCGCGTGCGGCTGCAGGAGCTGAGCCGGCGGACGCTCGACGCCTACATCGCCCAGGCGCGACCGTTGACGTTTTCCGAAACGCTGATGCTCGACAAGCTCGACTTCGCCGAGGTCTCGCGCTTTGCGGGGCCCTATTTCCTGGCGGTCGACGACCGGCTCTATCCGCCGGATGTGCGGAACTCGCCGTCGGGTCGCGCAAGCCTGCACCAGACCATCTGCATCCACCTGGCGCAATTCGGCACGCGCGCCGCCGTGCCCGGCATCATGCAGGCGCTGGCCAAAGAGCGCTTTCTCAAACCGACAGCGGGCAGCCCCTTCGACTGGCCCTGGATGGCGCTCTTATCGATCTCGGTCCACGACCCCTGGCCCGAGGTCGAGCGCTGGCTGGCCGACCAGGTGCTGCGGACCGAACCGTTGCTGGTGGGACCGGAAGGGCAGCAGTCCGATCCGCTGCCAGTCCCCGCCGCGTTGCCGGCGCTTGGCGAGCTGTCCCAGCCGCGGCCGATCCCCGACGTGGGCGGCTCGGCGGCGGCGATCCTCCTGGCGCGCCACGACCTCCCCCCCTGGGCCTTCCGGCTCGAACGGGTTTGGCAGCCGCCGATCGACAACTTCGACATCCCGGCCTGCCGATTCGTCGATGCGGCCGACCGCCAGCGGGTGCGCGCCTGGTGGTCGAAGCTGGCGGGCCAAGCTGGCAGCGAGCCGGCGACGTCGGCCCCAAATGCCCCCACGAGCCCCTAGTTCGAGGGTTCGCCGCGGCACTCTGCAACGGCTGGACAAGCTGTCCGTGGCCGCCGCGCTCGGGCCCGCTTTTGCATTGACACTCCCGCTTTGCCACGGCTAGCATGACAATCGATTGTCGGGCGAACTTATGCCGAAGATGGGCATAAGCGGTCGCCGCGCGCTTGCACGTACACCCTGTCCTCCGGCTCGCCGCTGGCGGACTTCTTGCTGGGAGATCAGGCCATGCTGGGAATTCCCGGACGCTCGGGCAAGGACACCTGCGACGGCGTCTCGCGCCGCGACATTCTCCGCGTCGGCGGCTCGGCCGCCTTCGGCCTGTCGCTGGCCGATCTGCTCAAGTGGCAACAGGCGTCGGCCAACGAGTCGACCGCCGGAGGTCCCGGCTGGGGCAAAGCCAAGAGCGTCATTCTGCTCTACCTGCAGGGCGGACCCAGCCACCTCGATCTCTGGGATCCCAAGTCGGGCGTTCCCGACAACGTGAAGAGCGACTTCGCCGCGATCGACACCAAAACGCCCGGGCTGCAGTTCACCGAGCTGCTTCCCAAGCTGGCGCAGGTGACCGACAAGGCGACGATGGTCCGCTCGATGAGCTACACGCCGATCGGGCTGTTCAACCACACGGCGGCGATCTACCAGATGCTCACCGGCTACACGGCCGACAAGGTGAGCCCGTCGGGACAGCTCGAGCCTCCCAGCCCAAAAGATTATCCGAACGTCGGCTCGAACATCGTGCGGCTCAAACCGCCGGATGCTCCGATGCTCCCCTTCGTGATGATGCCCCGTCCGCTGCAAGAGAGCAACGTGGTCGGCAAGGCGGGCACCGCCGGGTTCCTGGGGCGCGCGTACGACCCGTACTATCTGTATCCGCCGGGCGACGACATGGACATGACCAAGATGGATCGCATCTCGGTCGAGGATCTCAAGCTCCGGCCAGAAGTGACCTCGGCCCGGCTCGAGCGCCGCGCGCGGTTGCGCGACGTGATCAACGACGGCATGCCCGCCCTGGAACGGGCCGTCGCCAAATACGATCTCGACGAGTACTACGAGCAGGCCTTGAGCCTGGTCCTCTCGGGCCGTGCTCGCGACGCCTTCGACCTGACGCGCGAGAGCGACGATCTCCGCGAGCGGTACGGCCGCAACACGTTCGGCCAGAGCTGCCTGTTGGCGCGCCGGCTGGTCGAGGCGGGCACGCGCTTCGTCGAAGTCAACTGGCCCAAGATCGCCAATAGCGACAACCACTCGTGGGACACGCACACGGGTCTCAAGGACCGCCTCAGCAAGCAGGCCGCCCCGATGCTCGACGCGGCCCTGGCCAGCTTGATCGCCGACCTCGACGAGCGCGGGCTGCTCAACGACACGCTCGTCGTCGCCGTCGGTGAGTTCGGCCGCAGCCCCAAGCGCGGCGTCAGCACCTCGGGCAACAGCAACAGCGACGACGGCCGCGATCACTGGCCCTACTGCTACACGGCCTGCCTCGCCGGCGCGGGCGTCAAGCGCGGCTTCGTCTACGGCAAGTCCGACGCGACGGGCTCGGCCCCGCTCGAGAATCCCGTGCATCCCAACGACCTCCTGGCCACGATCTACCACAGCGTGGGCATCGACTCCGCCTCGATCGTCTACAACCACCTCAACCAGCCGCGCGAGCTGGTCAAGGGAACGGTCGTTTCGGGAATTC
>JAEUIK010000232.1 GCA_016793185.1 Planctomycetaceae bacterium
AGATCCCGATTGAAGGCGTTAATGACCCAGTCACGGTAAAAATAGACCTGCCGCGACTTGTCTTTCTCGTAGCCATCGGAATCGGCATATCGCGCGGCATCGAGCCAGTGCCGCCCCCACCGCTCACCGTAATGCGGCGAAGCCAGGAGCCGGGCGACTTGCTTGTCGTAGGCCTCGGGCGACGTGTCAGCCAGGAAGGCATCGACTTCGGCAATCGTCGGCGGCAGCCCAATCAGATCCAGGCTCAAACGCCGCAGCAGCGTCACGCGATCCGCCTCGGGCGACGGAGCAAGATGCTGCTCGTCGAGCCGGGCCGCGACGAATCGATCGATCGCGTTCTTGGACCAAGTCGCCTGCCCAGCCGACGGCAAGGGGGGGCGGACGGGGGCTTGAAACGCCCAATGCCGCGACGGCTGAGCCGTCGTGGCGGGCGCGGCGCTCGGCCAGTCGGCGCCCTGATCGATCCAGGCGCGCAGCAGCCCAATCTGTTCGGCCGCAAGGGGCTCCTCATCGGGGGGCATGCGGGATAGTTCCGCGTGCGTCCCGGCCACGGCCTGGATCAGCACGCTGGCGGCACTCTTCCCCGGCACGACGGTGGGACCGTACTCCCCCTCGCCGCCGCGGAGGGCCGCCTGCTGGTCGTCGAGACGGAGCCCCGATTCCTGCTTCTTCGCGCCGTGGCATTTATCGCACCGCGCGGCGAGCAGGGGTTGCACTTCTTTCACGAAGTCGACCCGCCGCTCGACCGGAGGCGGGAGGTCGCCCCCAGCGGCTGCAGGCGGCCCTTCGGCAGCGCGAGCGTTCGGGCCGCCGACTCCGAAAACGGAACTCAATCCGAGCACGACAGCGAGCGACAACCGGTACCGGTACGAACGACGCTGCGCCTGCATGGCAGATTTCATGGCGGGTAAATACGCGGGCGGGAAACAACTTTGGCGGGAGGGTGCAACTGGCGGCCGGGCTCACACCCGATCAGGCTCCCCTCATTAGCCTACCTGCCGCCCGACAACTCCGCCAGCAAGTGCTCCGTGACGCTGCCGGTCGCGGTTTTTGGTGATTCGCCGAAGCGATGTAGTCACGCCCGACGAGGATTCACTAGAATCTGGCAGCCGACTGACGCCGGCCGGGGGGACCCGAATCGTGGCTCAACAATCGTTGCGCGTGGTGCATGCGAGTGCCGAGGCGCTCCAGCGCGCGGCCGTCCGCTGCCTCCTGTCCGAGGCAACTGGCGCAGGGCAGATCGTCATTGCTGCCACGCCTGAGGCGCTGCAGCAAGCACTGGCGGACGCGCCGACCGACGCCCTGCTGTTGGACTTCCATCCCGGCACTTCGCGTTTCCCGGACCTCGCCGAAGTGCTGCCCGTGGCGGCAACGGCCGGCGTGCCGCTCGTATTGCTGGTGGCTCCCGAGCTCGAGGCCGCGGCGAGCGAATGGCTGGGTCGGGGTGTCGCCGACTACATTCTGAACACGCCGCGACAGCTCCTGCGCCTGCCTCATACCCTCAGGCTGGTCTCGCAAGCGGCGGCTGCCCAGCGTCGGGCCACGATGCCGCGTTCGCCTGCCGGGACGCCGGCTGCGCCGATCGACCCGTCGGCCGACAGCGATTTCTCGGTCTTGAACACGCTCTCGCTGGCGGTCGCCGTGATCGACCGTCGCGGCAACGCGGTGTTCATCAATCAGGCCTGGCGCGGTTTCTCGCGCTCGCCACGCCATAGTCCCTTTGCCTTGCTGCAGGGAGACGATTCCAAGCAATGGGTTGAGACCTTGGCCCGCTCGGGCACCTATCCGGGACTCGATATTGCAACGGTGCAGACGATCGTCGCGGGCGTGGGCGAAATTCTCGCTGGGAAGCGTCAGCTGTTCTCGATCGAGTTCCGGTTGGAGAACAATGCCGACGCCCACTGGTACCGCATGGAAGCGGCGCTGCTGATGCATGGTGGTGAGCCGCACGTCGTACTGTCGGGGGCCGAGGTTACCGCGCGCGTTACCGCGACGTCCACCGTCTATCTGCAGCACCAATTGCTGGCCAACATTCACGACGCCGTCTGTGCGACCGACACGCACGGGACAATCACCGCCTGGAACACCGCAGCCGAACAGCTCTATGGCTGGCGGGCCGAGGACGCGATCGGGCGGCGAATTGCCGAGGTCGTGCCGACCACGCGTGCGGCGGACTCTTGGGAAATCCTCTTTCGCGAGGCCCTCGCCAGCCAGCCCGATCGCCGCGAGTTGCGTCATCGGAAGCGCGACGGACAGACGATCAGCGTGGCCGTGGTGGCGGTGCCGTTGAGCGACGCCAAAGGAAACACCTCGGGCTACGTCGTGACGATCCGCGATATGACCGACCGGGCTTTGGCCGAAATGGCCTCGTGGGAGAACGAAGCCCGCTGGCAACTCGCGGGGCGCGCGGCCAACGAAGCCATCTGCGATCTCAATCTGCGTACCGGTATCGTGTGGCGCAGCGAGGGCTATCACCGGCTGTTTGGGCATGCCGAAGAAGACCTGCACGCGGGCTTGGGCTGGTGGCTGAATAAGATTCACCCCGAGGACGTTGACCGGGTCTGGCAGCAATCAGCCGGACTGTTCGCGGGCAGCCGGGAGTTCTCGGCCGAGTACCGTTTTCGCCGCGCCGACGGGTCGTATGCCTACGTCCTGCATCGGGCCTTTCTGCTCAAGAGTGCCGAAGGCGATCCCCTGCGAATCATCGGCACGCTGATCGACATCACCGAGCGGAAACGCACCGAGCAGATCCTGGCCACGAGCGAACAGCGCTATCGCCTGTTGGCCGAAAATTCGACGGACCTGATTTCGCGCATCGACTGGCAGGGTGACTTCCAGTACGCGTCGCCGGCCGTCAAGGTCCTGATGGGATACTCGCCCGACGAACTGCTGGGCTCGAACGTTTACGATTACGTGCATCCCGATGATCTGGAAGAGACGCGCCGCCAGATCGACGCCGGGACGCGCACCCCACGGACGCTGGTATTTCGCGCGCTGCACAAGGCCGGGCATTACGTCTGGTGCGAATCGACGATTCGCACCATGCAAGATCCGTCGAACCCCGACGCGCGCGAGACGGTCTGCGTGACCCGCGACGTGACTTCGCGCAAAGAGGTCGAAGACCTGCTCCGGCTGCAGCAAGCCGAGCTGGCGCATATTTCGCGCCTGACCTCGATGGGCGAAATGGCCTCGGGAATCGCCCACGAGCTGAACCAGCCGCTCACGACGATCTCGCACTACGCCGACGCTTGCCAGGTCACCCTCGGCCAGGGGGAGGTGCCGGTCGACCGCCTGCTGGCCTGGGCTGGCAAGATCGCGGAGCAAGCGCAGCGCGCCGGCGACATCATCCGGCGGATCAAGGGATTCGTGCAGAAGACCGCGCCCGAAAGGCACGACCTCGACGTCAACGCTTTGCTGGCCGAAGTCATTGAGCTGATTGACCCCGACGCCCGCTTGCACGATATCGAGCTGTGCTTCGAGCCCGGGGATTCCCTGCCTGCGGTCTCGGCCGACAAGGTGCAAATTCAACAGGTGCTGGTCAACCTGCTGCGCAACGCGTTCGAGTCGCTCGCGGCCTCGCGCGCGGCGGATCGCACGGTCGTGGTGCGCGTGACCGCGCCGGATCCACATGAAGTCGCGATCAGCGTCGAAGACCGCGGACAGGGAATCGCGGCCGATGCGTTCGATCGCCTGTTCGAGCCGTTCTTTACCACGAAGCCCGACGGCACGGGGGTGGGACTTCCCATCAGTCGCTCGATCGTCGAAGATCATGGCGGCCGGATTTGGGCGACGCGCAATGCCGAGCGCGGCATGACGTTTTGGTTTACGCTACCGACCCCCCACGGGATCCGCCATGATGGACCGCAAACCGATCGTGTACGTCGTCGACGACGACCACGAAGTGCGCGAAGCGCTGCGCCTCACGCTGGAGATGATGGATTATGACGTCGTCGTCTCGGCGACCGGTCCGGAGTTTCTCGACCGCTTTCGGCCGGAGTTCGTCAGTTGCCTCATCGCCGACTTACGGATGGCCGGTATGTCAGGCCTTGAACTGCTGGAAGCCATGGCCGATCGCGACATTCGCCTGCCGACGATCATGATCAGCGGCCATGGCGACGTGCCGGCCGCCGTGCAGGCCATGAAGGGGGGGGTGATCGACTTTCTTGAAAAGCCTTATCGCATTGACGCCTTGCGCGACAGCGTGCGCCGCGGGATCGAATTGCACCGCGCCAGCCAGCAAGAGGAATCGCGGCAGCAGCTACTCCGTCACCGGTTCGAGCGGCTGACGCCGGCCGAGCGGGAAGTCCTGGAGCTCACCGTAACAGGACTTCCCGATAAGGCGATCGCCGCGCGGCTCGAAGTCAGCCTGCGTACGGTCCAGCTGCGCCGCGCCAGCTTGCTGAAAAAGCTCGAGGTCGAATCACGCATCGAACTGGTCCGCGTCGCGCAACAACTTGCGCCCTCGACCATCGACTGACGGCCCCGGGCCGGCCCACCTGCTATTGCGACACCTTCAGGCCCGGCCGGGCTTGTGTGAGCTTGGCCACGCCTTCGGGTGTGACCTGCGTGAAGCTCAGGTTCACTTCCTTGAGCCCCTTGAGCTTGGCCAACTCTGCGAGTCCGGCATCGGTGACGGACGTCCCCTTCAGC
>JAEUIK010000034.1 GCA_016793185.1 Planctomycetaceae bacterium
TCGATCCGGGACTCGTCGAGCACGTCAGCCTCAGCCACTGCGACTATCTCGGTACCGGGCTGTTCATGACGTATCTGAGCTGCGCGGCGGAACTGGCCCCGCAGAATCTGAAACGCTTGCTCGATCTCTATCGCCAGGTCGAGGCAGAAGGCATCGAGCCGGCCGAGCTCGAGCAGGCGAAGCGCAAAATCAACTCCCGCGTCGTGCTCTCGAGCGAGCGTCCCCGCGGCCGGCTCTTCACCGTGGGCGCAAACTGGACGCAGCGCGGCGAGTATCGCACCGTTCGCGACGATCTCGACGCCGTGGCCAGCGTAACGTGCGACGATATTGCTCGCGTCTTGCAGAAGTATCCGCTCTCCGTCAGCACGACCGTCGTCGTCGGCCCCTTGGAGCACGTGGCGGCGCCCCAATAGTTCACGGTGAGTCCAGGGATGGAGCCTCGAGCCGAACGAATCCAGGGACGGTTGCTCGTGGCAGCCTATCTGTTGGGAGCCGCGGTGCTCGTCGGCGTGTTCGAACGCGCCTTGCTGGCACGGCTCGACCTCGATGCGTTCAATAACTTCGACCTGGGAATCTATTCGCGCGCGCTCTACTTGCTCTCGTGGGACGACCTCAATCCTTGGCTCACCAATCGTGAGACCCGGATCTTCAACGACCATTTCGACCCGATCCTGTTGCTGGCCGCGCCGTGGGCGAAGCTGGGCGAGCCAGCCCGCGTGGCGATCTGGATTGAAGCGGTCGTGGTCCTGGCCACGCCGCTTCCCATTCTCTGGTTGTGGCGCCGGCGGGCCATCGACGCAGGGACCGCCGCGGCAGCCACGCTGTATTTGTTGTTGAGTCGTGGCACCCTGTCGGCCGTCGACTTTCCCGTCCATCCGACCACCTGGGCGATGTTGCCGATGACGTGGTTGGGAGCTGCCCTGCTGCTCGACCGCCGCTGGCAGGTCGCGATCGTGCTCACCTTGCTGTTTGCCTGCAAGGAGGAATTTCCCTTCGTCGGAGTCATGCTGGCGGCCGTGCTCTTATGGCGGCGCGAGTGGCGCTTTGGAGTTGCCGTTGCCGCCTGGACCGGAATCTGGCTCCTGTTCGCGCTCGTCCTGCGGCCCTACCTGCTGGGTGAGGTGCAGCATCATGCGTCCCACCGCTTCGTCGACCTGGCGGATCCACTGGCCGGAATCACGCAGGCGCTGCGCGATGTTAATTGGCAGCGCATTGCGCATCTGCTGGTTCCGCTGGCGCCGTTGGCAGGTTGGACGGTCTTGCAGCGTTGCCGGCCCGACGGGATGTTCTGGGTGCTCAGTCTCCCGCTGGTGCTGATTCGGCTCTTGGCGGATGCCTGGACGGCGCATTACCTGGCTCCCGTCGCGCCGTTGTGGCTATTCGGCGTGTTGCCGCGGCGCGTGCCAGAGTGCTTCGCCGTCGAGCCGAACCGCCGCCCGTTTCCATCGGCGCTGGTCTTGTTGACGGCGGTCATACTGCTGACGATTGCTGCGGGTCCGCTGCGCCGGGACGTGGCCATGGTGCGCGAGCCCGCCGTGATTGAATGGGCCCCGCGCGATCCCGCGCGGCTGTCCGCGATTGCCCGCGGACGGGAGTATCTGCTCACACATCGCGCGGGCAAGGCGCTGGTGCAAAGCAACTTGATCCCGCGGCTCGTCGAACGCCCCGACGTCTACCAGGTGGCCGGCTCGCACAATCCGGCGGAGCACGAGTTTCGCTATGTTTTCGTCGAGGCTCCGCCGCACGGCGACAGCTGGCCTGCAAGCCGCGACGAATACGCGCGCCTGTTGTCTGCATGGCGAGCCGCGACCGGCACGACCGTGATCATCGACGATGGGCACGTGTTCCTGGCCGAAGGACGGTTTCGCGATTTGCCGCGCAAGTAGGGGGCCGTCGGCAACCGACCGGAACCGTCGGTGTCGGCAGGAACTAGTTCGTTTCCGCCACGACTACCTTCCCGTAATAGCCTGCGTAGGTCTCGCGCGCCTGGCGCTTGACTTCGCGGCGCTCGTGCAACTGCGGGATCTCGAAGAAACGATCGGCCTCGAGCTGCGCGATGTCGTATCGCGAGCGGCCATCGACGATCAGTTCCGCCATCACCACGCCGATCGATGGGCTCTGCACGATCCCGTGCCCACAGAACCCGGCGCAGTGATAAAGACCCTCGATCTCGGCCGACTTGCCGCAGCAGGGTTGGCCGTCGGGCGTGAAGGTCATGATGCCGGTCGTGATCGTCATCGGC
>JAEUIK010000252.1 GCA_016793185.1 Planctomycetaceae bacterium
CAGCAGCGGGGCGGCCGCCGCGCGGCCCTGACGACCTTGGTCGCCGGATGGCTCGGATTGGCCGCAGCGCTCGCCGCGGCCGAAAACTGGCCGCAGTTCCGCGGTCCGCATGGGACGTTCGCCACACAGGGACGCGATCTGCCGGTCGAGTTCGGGCCGGACAAGAACCTGATCTGGAAGTTCGCGCTGCCGGGCCATAGCGCCGCGACGCCGGCCGTGTGGGACGATCACATCTTTGTCTGCACGCCCGACGGCGAGAAGGTCTTTCTCGTCGCGCTCGATCTCGCCGGTCAGGAACGGTGGCGACGCGAGCTCGGCACCGGCAACAAGAAGCTCGGTTTCAACGGCAAGAACAATTTCGCCACGAGCAGCCCGGTAACCGACGGCCAGCACGTCTGGCAATTGATTGGCACGGGGGAACTCGCCTGCTTTGATTTCGCCGGCAACGAGAAATGGAAGCTCGATCTCAACGAGTTGATCGCCCCGTATAAGACGGGCTTCGGGATCGGCTTCACGCCGCTGCTGTACAAGGACGCCCTCTATCTGCCGTTCCTGCACCAGGGAGAGTCGTCGGTGGTCGCGCTCGACAAGCACTCGGGCAAGATCAAGTGGAAAACGCCGCGCACGACAATTGCCGAGGAGGAGTCGAAAGACGCCTACTCGAGCGCCTGCGTGATGGAGTATCCGGATCACGCCGAGATCGTGATTTGCGGCGCCGACCTGGCCAACGCCTACGACAGCGAAAGCGGCAAGGAGATCTGGAGCCACGGCGACATCAACCCCAAGCGCAACAAGACGCTGCGGATCGTCGTCTCGCCGATCACCGATCGCGAACGGATCTACGTCAGCAGCGCCAAGCGCGGGCCGGTGTATGCCATCCGCGCCGGGGGCCAGGGGGACGTCACCAGCTCGCACCGCCTCTGGACCTGCGAAAAAGACACTCCGGACGTGCCGACGCCGGCCATCGACCAGGGATTGGTCTACCTCCTGCGCGAGAACGGGGTGATGAGCGTGCTCGACGCGGCCAGCGGGGAGCCGCACTACAGCGAGCGTTTCGCCACGGCCACCGGAGCGTTCAGCGCCAGCCCCGTCGTCGCCGACGGCAAAGTCTTTCTTGCTAGCGAGGGGGGATTGCTCGTCGTCCTGGCGGCCGGCACGAAGTACGAAAAGCTCGGCGAAAGCGACCTGGGCGAGCTGATCATGGCGACGCCGGTCGTGGTCGACAATCGAATCTATGTGCGCACGGAAAAGGCTCTCTATTGCTTTGGCAAGCCATGAGCAGGACCGCGGGGCATAGACCTCTCCGCCGGCCGGCCGGCGCCCGGCGAGTCTGTTGCGCACTCGGCCTGGCCCTGGCCGCAATCGCGCTGCGGGCTCCCGCGCCAGCCTGGGGGGACGAGCCCTTTCGGATGGCGCCCGCGCTGGCGGGACAGCTCGGCCGCGTCGACTGCCGCCTGGTGGGAGGCCGGATCAAAGTCGGTGCCAAGAACATCGGCGGTCAGATGCAGAGCACTTTTCGGGGTAGCGGACGCGTGCAAGAGTCGTTCGCGCTCGACCTGACCACCGTCTGGCCCAAGCTCGTTTATCAGGCGCTGGGAAGCGAATTCGAGATTCGTCTCGCTGTTTCGGCGGGCGAGCAGGTTTCGATTCACCGCGCGCCGCAGCCCATGGTCGCGGGCACCCGCGCGGCGTTTCGCCAACAGGCCGACGGCGGCGTCGAGTTTACCTGGAGCGACGGCACGCAATCGGTCAGCCTGGCGGGACACACACTTTGGCACCTCTGGCTGGCCGACCCCGACCTCTGCGCCCGCGAGCTGCTGCCGCTGCTGCGTTTACTCCACCCTAGCTGGGCCTTCGACAAGCAAGGGGCCGCGGTCGAGCGCGCCCTGCTGGCCGCGGCCGAACAGAATTGGACAGACCGCTGGCCGCGCTGGAACGAACTGGTGGACCAACTGGGCGACGACGAGTACTCGCGGCGCCGCGCGGCCGACCAGGCCTTGCGCAACGCCGGGCTGGCGGTCGTCCCTTTTTTGCAGAACCTCGATCGCGAGGATCTCGAGCCCGAGCAACGTTCGCGGGTGCGGCGGATTGTCGCCAGCCTGAAGCGGTTTAACGAGGAGGATACGGCCGCCCGGGCCGCCTTGTGGCTGGCGGGCGACCCGACGATCTGGCTGGTGCTGCTGGGGCGCGAGCAACCCGAGTTGCGCCGCGCCGCCGCCCGGGAGTTGCCAGAGATCCTCGGCCGCCCGATCGACTTCGATCCCGACGCTGACGCGGCGACCCGCGCCGGACAATTGGCGCGCTTACGGGCCGAGCTGACTCCGGCCGCGGAACCCGCGGCGGACGAAGCCCGGAGCTGACAGCCGGGACTTCACAACCCAGGCTTCACAGCCGGGACTTGACGGTGGGGCGCTCACAGTGCGGTGTTGCCGGTGCGGGCTCTGCACGCCTGCAACCGACGGATCGGCCACGTTCCAGCTCAGTCCCACCACCAGACGTCGCGCGACAACTCAGCGGCCGGCTGCGCCCGGGCCCGGTCGCTTTCGAGAGCGCCGGTCGAATCGACTTCGATCGCGCGCTTCTCGACGAGGGGCGCGGGAGCTACGTGGACGCCGCCGCTGACGCCGGCCACAACGTGCTTGCCGTTGAGCAGGCGATGGTTGACGACCGTCTCGACCGACGCGGGAACCGCGGCGAGCGGAAGCTCAAAGTCTCCCTGCGGACCGAAACCGGTCTGATGCCAGTCGGCCTGCTCGGCCAAACCTTCCGACGCGATCAGGGCCCCGGTCAGGGCCAGGTCGAACAAATTCTGCAGCTCGCCATAGACGCCGTAGCGGGCAGCCAGATCGGCGAAGTGCTCGGTAAAGTTCTTGGCGAACTGCCGATTCAGCACTTCGGCCTGACCGGTTGGAACTCGCTGGCCTTGCGCCGTCAGCAGCTCGTTCTCGCTTTGCAGCTGCACGCCTTGTCCGCTGAGGTGGTATGCGCCGCGGGCCGGACTGGTGCGGATGGCGTCGTAGTCGATCGTGAACCACCACCGCAGCACGTCGAGCGCCGGCGGAGCTTCGCCCGGCTTCAGTTGGATCATGTCAAGATAAGCGGGCACGCCGGCCGTGCCCGGGACGAGCCCCATGCCAATCAGCTTCATGTGGTAATCGGCTTCGACCAACACGCGCGCCGTGCGCGTCCCCGGATCGAGATCGAAGACCTGGATATCCTGGAGCCCAAGCTTTTGCTGCAGTTGTTTGACCCAGGCGTGCCTGCCCCCCGCTTTCAGGGGCTTTTGCGTCGACTGCGCCAGAAAGGCGTGCGTGGCCGCCAGGGCTTCCTGGCGCGGGTTGATCGTGCAGCCGAAGGTGGCGCCGCGCTGGCTCATCAAGCGCCAGATGGCGACGAGATCCTCGAGCCGGACAACCGGATGCCCTGAGGCGGCGCTGACGAGCCGGCCGTCGGCGTCGCTGCGCCAATCGCCCGCCGGACCGGCGATCACCAGATCACCGGTTTCCGGATAGACCAGCACGTACTCGATGCGCTCCAGTCCGGCCAGCAGCAGCATCTCGTCATCCAGGGGTCGCCCGGAGGCTTGGTAGAGCTGTACGAGCCGCTCGAGGCGCGGCAGCGAGATCTTTCGCAGACGGCTGGCGCGGCGGACGTCGGTTTGCGCCGCGTCGCGTGACTCGCTCCGGGCTTCGCGATGCAACTGGGCGAGCGCACCCGTCGCATCTGGTTCCAGATTGCGACGCAGCACGCCGGCGGGATCGACATAGACCCCGTTCAAGTAGGGCTGCATCGAAGCGGTCCCCCCTTGCCAGCTGTCGGGGGCGATCGTGTTTTGAATCAACCGCATGAGCATGGCGAAGCCGGCCGCCGAGTTTCCGCCCGCGGCGCCGCTTTGCTCGGAGACGAACTGCGCGGTCCCTTGATTAACGTCGCGGAGCGACGTCGAGCGCGCGATGTCGCCATGCATCAGGCTCGTGGTCTCGAGCGCGGCATCGCGGCCGCCTGCCCGAGCCTGTGCGCCGGCGATGCGCGCGAGCTGCGCATCGCGCTGATTGGCGTCGGGGTTCTGCGCGGCGATTTGTCGGGCCAGCGCGAATTCGCCGGCGGCCAGGTGCTCTTCGAACTGCGCCTCAGCGACTGGCGGCGTCGGTGCCGCAGCGCGACTCACCGTCGCCGCGATAGCGACGACGAGCAGGCTCGCAAACCCGGCCGAGAAAAACTCCCCGCTTAACCCAAAATGCCCATTGTTGCGAAATTTGACGCAAGGGACCATCGCCAGCCATCTCCCAAACCTGTTCCGCTACGGCAGCGCGCGACAGCGGCTACCTTCGTCGTATGCTCGCAGGTGCGAGGGATGGTCGTCAAGAAAAATCCCCTG
>JAEUIK010000282.1 GCA_016793185.1 Planctomycetaceae bacterium
TGATCCCCACTGAAAATCACTTGGCGCGATTGCTGCACAGCGGCGTCGTCGCCGTGGTCCGAGCCCCCGCCGGCGACCGGCTCATCGACCTCGCCGAAGCGCTCCTGGCCGGCGGCGTCACAGCGATCGAAATCACCTTTACCGTGCCAGGCGCGCTCCGCGTCCTCGAGCAGGTGGCCGACCGGCTCGGGGACCGCATTCTGCTGGGAGCCGGCACCGTGCTCGACGCCGAGACCGCGCGCGCGGCCATCCTGGCCGGAGCCCGCTTCGTCGTCTCTCCCACGGTCAGCAAGCGCGTGATTCGGACCTGCCGCCGCTATGGCACGCTTTGTTTACCAGGCGCCCTGACCCCGACCGAAGTCCTCGCCGCCTGGGAGGCGGGGGCCGACATCGTCAAAGTCTTTCCCTCGGAGCTGACCGGCCCCGGCTATTTGAAAGCCCTCCAGGGTCCGCTCCCGCAGGTCAGACTGATGCCGACCGGCGGCGTGACCCTGGCCAATGCAGCCGAGTTCATCCGCGCCGGCGCCTGCGCTATTGGCGTGGGGGGCTCGTTGGTCGCTCCGCAGGCGCTGGCCGCCGGCCGCTGGGCTGAGATCACTGCGCTGGCTGGCCAGTTTGTCGCAGCGGTGCAGTCGGCCCGCGCGCAGAGCAACTAGGCTTCTGCCCCGGGGCAGCGGGTCCGGCGATCGGCTCCTCCACGCCGGCCGGCGCGCTTGCCGGTTTGTGAATCGGAACCCGGAGCGGTACATTGCGCGAGCCAATGCGGAATCTTCCGGGGGAGCCGACGGGATGACCATTCCATTCACCTGTCCACATTGCGGCGCCTACTCGCAGGTGGCTGCGAACTATGCCGGAATGACCGGCCCTTGTGCGCAGTGCGGCGGGACGATCACGATTCCCAGCGCGGTTCCCAATCCTTACCAGGGGGATGCCGGCGCTGTCAGTCTGCCGGCGCAACGTCGCACTTCGTGGCTCTGGATCCTCCTGGCAGTCGGCGCGCTGGCCTGCTTATTTGTTTGCGGCGGAGGATTGGTTGCCCTGCTCCTGCCGGCCGTGAACGCCGCTCGCGAAGCAGCCCGCCGGACGCAGTGTGCCAACAACCTGCGGCAAATCGCCTTCGCGCTCGAGTCGTACCACTCCGATCACGGCTGTTATCCCCCGGCCTGGCTCGCCGGACCCGATGGCGCGCCCATGCATAGCTGGCGGGCGTTGCTGCTCCCCTACCTCGACGAAGAGTTGGCCGACGAATACAACTTCGACGAACCCTGGGATTCGGCCGACAATCAACAGCTTTGGCACCGGATGCCGATGGTCTTCGCCTGTCCCAGCAATCCCGACAGTCCCCCGCTCTTCACGAGCTACGTGGCCATCGTCGGTCCCGGCAACCTCTTCGTGGGGGACCAGCCGACGCAAGCGAGCCAGTTCCCGCAACCGGGAATGACAATCGCGGTCGCGGAAATCGACGGTCATGAGCGGATCCCCTGGCTCGAGCCGCGCGATCTCGAGGCCGGTTCGCTGGGAGTGGTGGGCGACTCGTCGCAGCCTAGCATTTCGAGCAATCACATCGGCGGAGCGAACGCGCTGATGGCCGATTGGACCGTCGAGTACCTGGCGGCAGGGAGCCTCGTCCCTCCGCCGAGTCCCGTCGCCTCCCCCTGACGACTGCTAGCAGCCCTCTCTCTTACCCAGTCTTCCCGAAGTAGTTGCGCGACAATCCTTCCTGAAGCGCTCTGATCGTTCCGCCGATACAAGTCTTAGGGGACGATCGTGCCCGAGGTCGGGCTGCGCGCCGCGGCCTTCGACCTGCGGTCGTGCACATCACGAGATGGGACTCTGGTATGCCGCGGTTGCTCGCCTTAGCGCTGGGAATGTCGGTCGCGCTGGCGGCCGGCTTGGGCGATGCGCCGCGTCTGGCGGCGCAGGGACCCATCGCGCCGGAGATCCCCCCGGCGATCTATAGTCGGCAGCGCGTCTTTTCGATTCCCTTCAAGATCGAAAAAGCCGCCCCCGGGGGCGTACAGCCGCGCGGCGTGCAACTGCACGTCTCCGAGGATCAGGGCCGCACCTGGCGCGTGGCGGAACAGCTCGATCCGAGCGCCGAGCGGTTTCCGTTCCGCGCCGAGCGCGACGGCGAATACTGGTTCTTCGTCCGCACGCAGGACGAACAAGGGCGCCTGCAACCGGTCGGGCCGCCCCGCCCTGAATTGCGCGTGATCGTCGACACCTTGTCGCCGCGCTTGAAGCTGCAACAGCAGATCGGACCGGGAGGCGAAGTCACCGCCACCTGGCAGATCCTCGACCAGAACCTCAAATCCGATTCCTTCCGCCTCGAATTCCAACCCGAAGGCGCCGGAACCTGGCAGGCCGTCAATGTCCCGCGCGACCCGCGCGGCGATAAGAAGGTCATGGATGGGCAGGTCACCTGGTGGCCGGGGGCCTCGAGCGGGAAGATCCGCGTCCGGGCGAATCTGGTGGACCTCGCCGGCAATCCGGCCGTGAGCCAGGTCGACGTCGACCTCGATCAACGCACCGCCACGGCCAGCCCGGCCCCCACCGCCAACACCGACCGCTTGACCTCAACGCGACCTGGCGCGAGCGCCGGCGGCAGCGTCGAAGAAGTCGCGGCGGTACCTGCAGGTCCGGCGACAGGAACTGGCTCGACCTGGAATCCCGACTACTCGACGCGCGAGCCCTTCCGCCCGGGAAGCGACCTGGGACAGGTGAAGCCGCTCGTGGAAGCGCCGGCCGCAGAAGCCACGGTCCAGGGCGAAGAAGTCCCCGCGCCGCCGCCGGCGCAGTCGGACCCGCGCGGAGAATTGACGCGCGGCCCTGACGAGGGTGTCGCGCCGCTGGGACGCCCCGTCAGCACCGGTTACGGAGACAGCGCGGGTTATATTCCGCGCGAGACAGGCGACGGTGCGCCGGAAAGCGTCGAGGCTCTCCCCCCCGGCAACACGGAACCGATCGAGGATCGTGACCTGCGCTTTGACGATGACGGCACGCTCGGGGATCCGCGCGGGACGCGCGTGCCCGGCGAGCCCCCCGAGGAGCGACCCGCCGCCGAGAACGCGCCGCAGGGGGAGCACGTCAAGTATGTGAACGCGCTCCGCTTTGAACTCGAATATGACGTCGAATCGGTCGGCCCGGCGGGCATCGGGCAGGTCGAGCTGTGGGGAACCCGCGACGGCGGCCGCTCGTGGGAAACCTACGGCGTCGATCCCGACAACCGCAGCCCCTTCGTCGTAACGGTCGATCGCGAAGGCATGTACGGTTTCCAGATCGTCGTCGAAAGCGGCACCGGACTCGGGGGATTGCCCCCCAAGAGCGGAGATCCCGCCGAAGTCTTGATCGGCGTCGATCTCACCGCGCCGGTGGTGGAATTGCAGGGCATCGAGCAGGGATCCGACGAACGCGCCGGCGAGTTGGTGATCCGCTGGGAAGCCAGGGACGCCCTGCTGGGTCAACGCCCCGTCTCGCTGGCCTTCCGCGACGCGCGCGGCGGCGAGTGGGCCACCTTCGCCTCGGGACTCCAGAACACCGGTCGCCATCTCTGGCAGATCGACCGCCGCGTGCCCGAGCAGATCTACTTGCGGGTCGAAGTCCGCGACGCGGCGGGCAACGTCGCCGTGGCCGACAGCTTCGAACCGATCTCGCTCGACCGTGTCCGCCCGCAGGGCCGAATTCGCGACGTCCGCCCCGCGCGCGATGCGACGCAAGGCGCCCGGCCGGTGCGAACTTATCTCCGCTGAGCGCGCACGGCGCAGGCGGCTTCACGGACACGCCTCCCCTGCCCTGTGAAGCGGGGCGCCCGCGGGCACATACTTGGCGCGGCGGCCAGCCGCTATACTGTCGGGCATGGCCGCCGCGCTGCATGCTCTCGATTTCCTCTCCCAGAGCGATCCGCCCGCGGTTCCTCCGCTTGTGGCGCTGTTTGGCGACGACGCTTTCCTGAAGCGCCTGGCGGCCCGCGCGTTGCGCAACGCCGTGCTCGGGGCCGGAGACGCCGAGTTCTCGCACACCCAGTTCATGGGCAACTCGGCCGAGCTGCGCGAAGTGCTCGACGAGCTCGCGACAGTCGCGCTGTTTGGCGGCGGGCGGCGACTGGTCACCATCGAGGAAGCCGATGAGTTCGTCAGCCGCTATCGCAGCCAGCTCGAGAATCTCGCCGGCGAACCGCGTGGGCAAGGTGTGCTGGTCCTGGAAGTGAAGACCTGGCCCAGCAACACCCGCCTCTACAAGGCGGTGGCCGCCCAAGGGCTGAACATCGATTGCAGCACGCCCAACCTGGCGCGGTTGACCAAGTGGTTGCCGGCCTGGGCCCGGCAGCAGTACCAGATCCGCCTCGAGCCGGCCGCTGTCGAGCGGCTCGCCGAGATCATCGGTCCCGAGCTGGGCCTGCTGGACCAGGAGCTCGCCAAGCTGTCGGCTGCCGCTGGTTCCGAGGGGAGCATCTCGGCCGAGGCGGTGGCCGAGCTCGTCGGCGGCTGGCGCGCCAAGACAACCTGGGAGATGCTCGACGCGGCCCTGGCCGGCGAGGCGCCGCGCGCGCTGCGCGAGCTCGAGCGACTGCTCTTGAGCGGCGAGAACGCCATTGGCGTGCTGGCCCAAATGAGCTCGACCTTGCGCCGCTTTGCCGCGGCCACCCGGATTGTCCGGCAGGCCGAAGCCGCGGGCCGGCGCCCCACTCTACGCGGGGCGCTCGAGGAGGCCGGCTTCAAGTCCTTCGTGCTCGCCAAGGCCGAGGCACAGCTCCGTCAGCTTGGCCGCGAGCGAGGCGATCAGCTCTTTACCTGGCTCCTGGAGACCGACCTCGGTCTCAAGGGGCAAAGCGTCCAGGAACCGCGGGCTGTGCTCGAGCAGCTGATCGTGCGGATGGCCAAGACCCGCGCCGCGAGCTGACGCAGGCGTACTACCGTCGCGCCGCCGCAATCCTCCTTGCTGCGGCGTCGGAACGCTCGCGGTCGCAGCTCCGCGCAAGATTGCTAGCAGCCGTTGCCAGCGTGTCATTCCGGCTTGCCAGATCGGGGGCATTCTACTATCGTTCGCCTCCCCGGTTCCGCCCGAGGTGCAGCTAGCTCGGCTCAAGGGTTCCGGAGGATCGCTGGCACATTGCCGGCAGCCTGCCGGTTGGATCGAGAATCTCCTGGATCGACATTGCCGTGCAGCACCACGCGAGTCGCAGTTCGACGCGCCGCACTGCCCATCGGCCCTTAGGTCAGACCTGGTTGATCTGGGGCGCGATGCTGCTGATGGTCGCCGGCTGCGCGCCGGCCAAACCCGCCTTTATCTGGCCCTGGTGGAAAGCCGGCACGGCTCCGATTCCGCGCACCCCTTGGCCCACCGCGGCCCAAGAGGCCGAGCTCTCCTCAAACGCCCGCAGCGCGGCCTCGCTGCGCGCCGGCAGCACTGTGATGAACGCCCGCGCGGTCGCCGAGGCTGACGTCGCCCCGTCTGGCCTGGGAGCTTCGCCCGCTGCGAGCGGTCCGGCCGATGCCGAGACCATGGCCGAGGTCTTACGCGAGTTGCAATCGCTCAATCATCTCACGCCGGCGGAGCAGCAACGGCTGCTGGCTGAGTTGAAGGGACACGAGTCCTCGGCCTGGCCGGCGCTGGTCCGCAAGTTCCGCGAGTCGCTCCCGCCACCAACGCAGCTGGCCGCCGCCCCGGCGGCACCGGGCTCGCCGACGACAACAACCACCGCGAGCGTGCCGCGGGCGACGCTCACCGGGCAGGTAGCTCCGCTCCCCGCTGGCGGCGCGAGTTCCCTGACCGCAACGCCGACCGCTCCCCCCGGCGATCGCGTGATCCAGGCCAGCGCCACCCTGCCGGCGCCGTCATTGCCGACGGCAGCGCCGACGACTGCCGCGCCCCCGAACGCTCCGCCAGCGGTGGAACCGCAGTCCGCGCCGGCTGCTGCGCCAACCGCCGGCCAGGCAGCGCCCGCGATCTTGCCTGGCGAGTCGCCGCGTGCGGCCGTCGGTGACTGGCAATTCCATCTCGCCGCCGCAATCGGGGCGCTCGAAGCGCAGATGGCATCCGCGCCCGAAGCGACCGCGGCGGCCGCCGAACACGCTCGACTCGGATTGCTGTACCTGGCGGCCGGCCGGCGCGACGACGCGCTCCGTCCGCTCTCGGCAATCCCGGCCGAGCAGCAGGAGTTCTGGGCCAAGGAGTTGACCGGGCTGAGCCTGTATCTCGAGTCCCTGGGGCACGCGGAGGCAGGGGAGCGCGTGACCGAGGCGACTGCGCATCTCGAAGCCGCCCGCCGAGCCCTGCACGCGCAGGCCGAACTCACGCTGCGCAACCTGGCCTTCTGCACCGAGGTCCTCAGTTACGGAGTCTACGAACCGTTCGCCAGTACCGAGTTCGCGCCTGGACAAGAAGTCCTGCTGTATGCTGAACTCGAAAACCTCAAGAGCGATCCGCGGGCGGGGGGCTACTACACCGCTTTACAGAGCCGTTACGAAGTGCTCGATGCCGCCGGCAAGGTCGTCGATACGCGCGAGTTTGGCCTCACCGAAGAGACCTGCCGCAATGAACGCCGCGATTTCTTCATCCGCTACCAATTTCTCCTCCCCAAAGGACTGGCGGCCGGCGCTTACACGCTCAAACTGCAGATCGAGGACACCCTGGGTCGGAAATCGGGGAGCGCGTCCATTCCCTTCTCGATCAAGCCCTAACCGCCTGGAACGAGCACCGGCATGCCGCACTACGACGCGATCGTCGTCGGCGCCTCGGGGGGCGTGGGGAGCGCCGCGCTGTATCATGCCGCCCGCCGCGGTCTGAAGGTCCTGGGGCTCGATCGATTTCCGCCGGGCCACGCCCGGGGGAGCTCGCACGGCGAAACGCGGATCATTCGCGAAGCCTACTTCGAGCATCCCGATTACGTTCCGCTTGTCCGCGACAGCTACGCCCAATGGCGCGCTCTCGAAGAGCTGCGCGGCGCCGAGCTGCTCAAGACAACCGGGCTCATGGAGATCGGCCCCCCCGAGGGCGAAGTCGTCGCCGGCGTCCGCGCCAGCGCTGCACAGCATGGGATCGCGATCGAAACGCTCGACGGCGCCGATGTCCAGCGGCGGTTCCCCGGCTTTCGCCTGCCGGACGACTCCGTCGGTGTCTACGAACCGACAGCCGGGATGCTCTTCGTCGAGCGCTGCGTGCAGGCGCACGCCGAGGAAGCGCTCGCACTTGGCGCAGAACTGCTCTCCGATCAGGCCCTCGTCTCCTGGCGGGCCGAAGGGACCGGCGTGCTGGTCCAGACCGAGCGGCAGGTGTACAGCGCCGACCGACTCTTACTCGCGGCCGGAGCCTGGGCGCCGCAACTGCTGCGCGACCTGAACATTCCGCTTGTGGTCCGGCGGAAACCGCTGTACTGGTTCGGCGCCATGGACGACACCTACCGCGCTGACCGCGGAGGCCCCGCTTTTCTCTACGAGTTGCCGCAGGGGATCTTCTACGGGCTGCCCCAGATCAACGACCGCGGCGTCAAGCTGGCCGAGCACACCGGCGGGAGCGTCGTCGAAGATCCTCTGCTGGTGAACCGCGAGCTGGACGCGGCCGACCTTGCCCGCGTGGCGCAGTTCGCCCGCACGCACCTCCCACGGCTCTCCACGCAGCTCACCGCGCACGCCATGTGCCTCTACACGCTGACGCACGACCAGCACTTCGTCGTCGATCGGCATCCGGACCACGCGCAGGTGGCCTTTGTGGCCGGCCTCTCGGGACATGGCTTCAAGTTCACGCCAACGCTGGGGCAAGCGCTGGTCGAGCTGGCCGTCGAGGGTCAAGCGACGCTACCGATCGAGTTTCTGAACTGCCGCCGGGCGGGTTTGCGGCCCGTCTGAGTCACTCGCCCGCTGCCGGCTGCTGGCGTTCGAGATCGAGCCAGTGCGGCAGCGCGTTGCCGCCGCGCGGCGTAGGACGTGAGATCGCCGTGACCGTGCCGGTGATCCGGTCGCCGCGGTGCTTGAGATCGAGCAACAGGTCGTGCGGCAAACGCCGGCAATCGGCGGTCGGAATTTCACCCATCAGCCGGCCGCGGAGCCACCCATCGCTGAGATTCACATCGTTCACCAGCGATTTGAGCTGCCGGCCGACCTGCAGATGCATCTCGCCCGACTCGAGCAC
>JAEUIK010000283.1 GCA_016793185.1 Planctomycetaceae bacterium
GCCATGTGAATCGCAATGGATGCGGATCCGGCGCGCGGCCGCGGCGCTGGCCACTTCTAGTGCCAAGGCATCGTCGTAGGCGAGCGCTGGGGGTTTGATCGACAAATAGCTATCCAGACCCGCGGCAGCAAGCCGCTCGACGGCCGAGACGTAGTCGGCCGCGACCGCGGGGGGCTCGACTTCGTCGGCATTCCAGAATCCCAACGTCGTCGGAACTCCCTCGCCGGCCATTCGCTGGGCCACGGCCAACGCGTCTGCGAACGCTTCCCCCCCGACATACGCCCGGGCGGCCCGCTGCATCAACGGCAACAGGCAGGCCGAGGCCCAGCCGCGAGCGCGCCACTTGAGGGCGTTGATGCCCGTGGGCGCGGCCGGAGCGGTTTTGGTCGTGGCGGCAACTTGTGTCATGGTCGATCGCTAGCCCACCAGTTCGCGAATCGGGCACGCCGCCTCAGCGGGCGGCTCCGGAATCTCGTGCGGCTCGGCGCGGCGGAGCCAGATCTCGCGCCAATACAGCAGGTTCGCCCGAGGGCAGGGGGTCCGATACGCCGAAGCGCAGATGACATCCTCAAGGATGATGCCGACGCTCCCCATTTGCTTTATGTGGCCGGTGCGCTCGTCGACGAGCCGCTCGACGCGCTGCACGACTCGATAGCGTTTGCCGCAGTAGGGCAGCATCTCAGCCTCGAACGACATCCCGCGGTTCTTGCCGTGGGTATCGAGCGTGGCCACGATCTCATCGCGACTCTTGACGAACACCCATTCCCCCACTTGCAGGTCGAGCGTCTCCGCCGGCGTGCGCTTGAGCGTGCCGGCCACGTAGGGATACTGCCGCAACCCCAGCTTGAGCATCGTCCGGTTGTAGAGAAAGAGCAGCAGCGTGTAGAGCAGGTGCCTGAGCGGCACGCCGTTAGTACGCACGTCGCGGACGTACTGGGCCGGATACCACCACTCGATCGGCGCGCCCGCCTGCTTGAGCTCGGTGGCTTGGCAGCGATAGCGTGCCGCGCTGTCGGGCTGCGCGTCATGCGTCGTCAGGCGCTCGAGCCATTCCAGGTTGCGCGCGGCGGGAGAGTTCTGCGGAACAGCCTCCGCAGCCGCGGGAGGCTCGCCCTGCGTTTGAGTGGACCGGCTGGCGGGGCGAAGCCACGCCTCTTTCCAATAGAGCAAGCAAGCCGCCTGGCACCCGCCGTGGGCCCCGCCGCCGCACCGCGAGCCCCGCAGGTGGACCGTGTTCTCCATCCGCAGCATACCCGTCATGTCGATCGTGTCGCAGGTCTTGTCGGACCGGCTGGCCACTTGCAGGCGGCGGCCGCAGAAGTCGAGCATTTCGGGCATGAAGACGAGGCCGTCGAGGCTACCGCGATCGTCGAGCGTCGCCAGGATCTCCTCCTGGCTGCGCACTTCGACCCAATCGCCGGGTCGCAGGCCGAGTTGAGGAGTGGTAGACATAAGCGGACGGTGCCCCGGTAGACTGGTGGGATTAATTGTGGTTTCAGGCGCGCGCCGCTCGAATAAAGCGTGCGGAGGGTCGACGCAGGTTGGCGTGCGGCAAGCGGCGTTTGGCCTCGTACATGGCCCGGTCGGCCTCGACGATCATGGCCTCGATCGAGGCGCGGCTGAGTTCGCCCGCCGCGATGCCGATGCTGGCCGAGAGCGTCAGCACGTGCTCGCCGACCTGGAGCGGCGCACTCACCGCCTTGGCGATGCGGCGCGCCAGCAGGCGCAGATCGCGGGGTTTGCGCATTTCGGTGACGAGCACGAGGAACTCATCGCCGCCGTAGCGGATCACCAAATCGTTCGGGCGGACGTTCTCGCACAAACGTTGGGCCACCCCCTGCAGAGCGCGATCTCCCGTCGGATGTCCCCAGGTATCGTTCACGCGTTTGAAGTTATCCAGGTCGATGAAGAGGAGTCCGCTCCCGGTGAGCGCCTCGGCGGCGGGATTCCCGGGATTGCACCCCGTGAGCGCCCCGCGGTCGGCCAGCCCTGTCAGGGGATCGCGCCGCGTGAAGGGAGCACCGGCTGCAGTTTCGCTCGTGCAGGCAACGACGGCGATCAGCCACTCTTCGCCGCAAGGGGTGACGGTCATTCCTCCCAGCAGTATGGCCGCGGTCGGCCAGGGGCGCCCCAGCCACTCGTCGCGGACTCCCGGCAGGAGCCGGCCGGCCGCCTGGTTGAGGTCGAGAATGCGCTGTCGCCTGGCGTCGATCAGGAATACGGGGTCGCGCACGAGCTCGAGGGCAGCGCGGGCCAGGTGGGCTTCCCCCGGGTTGCGCGGTTTGGGAAACGTCATCGTGGTGAGACCTCAGGTTGCGGGGCGGGGCTGGCGTTTCGCGCTGCCCCGATGAGTCACGAAGGCTGCAAGCCGTCTCGCTGTTTCCTCTTGTTTCTCCAATCGCGCCACACGAGCGGCGGAAAGCGCCACGCATCGCGCAGATACCGCCGCAGCAGGCGCCGCGGCTCGGTCGCGACGCGGTGCAGCCACTCCAATCCCCACCTCTGCATCCACGCGGGGGCACGTTGCTTATTGCCCGCGATAAAATCAATCGCGGCCCCCACGCACATCGCCAGCGCGTCGATCTCCTGGCGGTGAGCGTGCACAAAAAGCTCCTGCTTGGGAGCCCCCAGCCCCACCACCAGCAGGTCGGGCTGACATTGCCGAATGTCCTCGAGCAGGTTCGCGACGTATTCCGGATCGTGTTCGAACCCGAACGGCGGGCTGTTGGTGCCGACGACCTGCACGGCTGGCCAGCGCTCGTGAATCTTGCCGGCCGCTTGCACCGCCACGCCCGGGAGCGCTCCCAGGAGATAAACCCGCAAGCCTCCCCGCTGCGACGCGGCCTCGAGCGCGGCGATCAACAGGTCGGTGCCCGTGATGCGCTCAGGCAAGGGTTTGCCCAGCAGACGGCTGGCCAGGACCACCGGCATGCCGTCGGCCACTACCAGGGCGGCGTCGCGGTAGGCCCGCCGCAGCCCACGGTGTTCCTGCAGCATGACGACGTGGTCGACGTTCGGCGTCACCACATAGCGACAAGTCGTGCCGCGGCACGCGATCAGGCGATAGACCTCGTCGACTGCCTCGGCCATGCGGAGCTTGGCGATCGGGCAACCGAACAGGGTTTGCACCGGGTAGGTCGCCTCGGCCGAGAAGGGCTGCAGAGTGACTACCGGAAGCTCGACGCCGGTCACCGGCTCGTCGGTCTGTTGTTCAATCAGGATATCTGGTGAAGCCATGTTCTACCCCTGGTTCGCGGCCGCGGGCCGGCTGCGGAAAGTCCTCGACCCGCGCTGAAGTTTCGATTGTTCCAGAACTCGGTCGTAGACGGCCGCGACGCCACGCGCCATCGTGACGTCGGTATAGTGGCTGCGCTGCCGCTCGTAGGCGTTGCGGCGGAGCAGGTTCCAATCCACGGTTCCATCCAGCACGCGCTGGATCCCGCGCGCCAAATCGTCGGCATCGCCGGGCGTAACGATGATCCCCTCCTGGCCGTCACGGACGGCCTCGGGGATCCCCTCGACGCTCGTGCTGACGACGGGCACGCCCGCCGACATTGATTCGAGAATCACCATCGGCAGGCCCTCGCCAAACAGGCTCGGGAGGACGAAGAGATCCATCTGCGCCAACTCGGCCGGGATGTCGCTTTGGAAGCCGCGCCAGTCGATCCACTCGGCGATCCCCAGCCGGTCGACCAGCGCCTTGGTTTGGGCTTCGTAGTCGGAGGCCTCGACGGGCCCGACGGCGCGGAGCCGCACGGGATAGCCGGACTGCCGCAATTTGGCGAGCGCCTCGAGCAGCACGTCAAGTCCCTTCCGCGGCCGGAAGAGCGCGACCGTGCCGATCGTCCAGACTCCCTGGCTCCGCACGCGCTCGACCAGCGTATCGCGCGCCGGCACGCCATTCGGAACGACCGCCATCGTGCGCCCGGTCATCCGGTGCTCTTCGGTATAGCGCTGCATCGCGTTCGAGACCGAGACGATGCCGGCCGTGTTGGCGATGCTCCAGCGCTCGATCAGGGCGTTCAGACGATTCCGTAGCGGATGCGTCGAATCGCGGACCGTCGGGCTATGGACGTGATGCACCATCGGCACGCCGGTCCACGCGGAAACCAGCCGCCCGATCATGGCCGACCGCGGAGTGTGCGTATGGATCAGATCGAAGTTCCCCTCGCGAACCCGCCGCGCAATCGCCCGGGCCGGCCGCAGGTCGAACCGCGAGCTCATCGGGTAGGTGGCCAGAGGGGTTGCCTGGCAGCGCCGCGCCGTGGCGAACTTCCCCTCTTTGAGGCAGGCGAATTCGACGTCGTAACCGGCGGCCGGCAGCTGGTCGGCCATCAGGTCCTGCACGCGCTCGGCGCCGGCATAGACCTCGCCGTTGACGATGTGCAGCACTCGGCGGTGCGGCCGCTGGCAACCCTCGGCGGGGGGGCTGGCGGTCGGGCTGCGTTCGGCGGTCGTCCCGGCCGAGGCTTCGCGCTCGGGAAGAGTCACGACCGACGTCGCGTGCGAGTTCTCAAGTTCAGTCGGCATGCGACACCTCCAGCAGGTGATCGTCGGCGTCCGATTCGGCCGCCCGCGGCCTGACCGACGAGCTGCCCCCTTCGCGCGGTGTCACGGCCGCGGGGCGCTGCATGTCTTCCAGCGGATTGGCGCGCGTCCCGAGCGAATTTCCCGCCAGACGGCGGCGGAAGACGATCGCCCGCTTGAGCAGGTTCGGACCGGCCAGACTGACCAGCCCCAGCAAGAGCCCCGGCGGATACCAGGGACACTCGCCGACCGCACGGAGAAAGTAGCGCCGGGCGATCGAGGGACGATCGAGCATGGCGTTCTTGATGCCATGCGTGGCGTAAATGCGGGCCCGCTCGCGCGCCGAGAGCCGGCCAAACTCGGGCATCGCCATGAAGCGGCGTTGGATCTCTACCTCGGCCTCGGTGATCTCGCGGCGCTGCGTGGCGTTGGTCATCCCCTCGTGAAAGCGGTACGAGAGGAGCGGCTCGTCGAGGAACTGAAACTGGCAGCGGGCCGAGAGCCGGCGCCAGACGTCGTAATCTTCGCAGTGCTCGGCCCCCACTTCGAACGGGTCGTCCCCCAACAGCGGTCGACGGACCATCGAAGTGACGGTAATGAAGCAGCGGCGGGCGAGTTCGCCCAGCACCATGCCCGACGGCCGGTGCCCACGCATCGCGTGACTGTAAAGGGCGAGGCGCTGCCCCGCCCGGTCGATGACATAGGCGTCGGAATACACGACGCCCACTTCGGGGCGTTGCCCCAGCACTTCGAGATATCGCTCGACGCATTCGGGGGCCAGGAGGTCGTCGGAGTCGAGATACAGGATCAGCTCGCCGCGCGCTTCGCGCAGGCCCCGATTGCGGGCCGCCGACCGTCCCTGATTCGACTGGCTGACCACCTTGACCGGGGGCCCGTACTGGGCCAGGACCGCGGCGGTGTCGTCCGTCGAGCCGTCGTCGACGACGATAATCTCGTCCGGGACGCGGGTTTGCCGCAGGACGCTCGCGATCGCCTCCTGCACGAGCGCGCACCGATTGTAAGTTGGGATGATCACGCTGACAGTCGGTGGTCGTTGCTGCTCAGACATCAGAAGCCCCTAGCGAACCAGCCCGCCGCGCCGCGAAAACGTGGGCCACGCCAGCGGCGCGTCCTCGGGCGCGGGAACACGAACACTCTCCGGCTCGGCGTA
>JAEUIK010000322.1 GCA_016793185.1 Planctomycetaceae bacterium
GACGAGCTGCGCCGGAACTCGACCCGTTCCGGCCGTGTCGGCTTCAGGGGCTTCGGCCGGCGCAGCGGCCACAGGGGCGGGCAGGGTCCAGTCGGGCACGCCGATCGCGGTTTGGATCAGCACGGCCAGCAGCGAGCCACCCAGGATGGCGGCCAGGATCCACTCGCCGCTATGTGTCTTGAGGCTGATGAACGGGCTTTGCGCCGTGAGCATCACGCCGAAGATCAGCAGCACGAGCGTGCCGCCGACGTAGATCATCAGTTGCATCGCGGCGACGAAATCCGCGCCGGCCAGGAAGAACAGGCCCGCGGTAGCGCCCAGCGACAGAATCAGATAGAAGGCCATTCGCACGACGTTGCTCGTCACCACCACGGCCACGGCAAAGACGCACGCGACCGCCGCGAAGAGCAAAAAGAAGAACGACTGCCAGTTGATGACTTCGTCCACGCTCACTCTCCCCCGGAATTGCCGACCACGCGGGCCGCGGACGATTCGATGTCAGACGCCCGCGCTACTTCCGGCGACCCGGCGTCGCCGCGCACGCGCTGGGCGGTCCGGGCGGGAGTCGCCGTCGGCTCGCCGGTCGGCGTCGGCGCGCTAGCCGCTGGAGCCACGGGACGCAACTCCTCGTTCTCGGCCACCGCGCCATAAGGGCGGCTGCGAATTCCGAGTACTCCGCCCGGGAAGTACAGCGTCCAGACGGCAGCTCCCAGGAACATCACCGCCGCGATCGGCGTGCAGTATTTCAAGCAGGTGGTCATCACCTGGTCGATCCGCAAACGCGGCAGCGTCCAGCGGACCCAGATCATGAAGGTCACTCCCAGCACGCCCTTGGCCACCAGGTTGAACATCCCCAGCAGGTTGCCCAGCCAATGCAGGAAGGGGTGGGCGTCGGGGGCGGTCCAGCCCAGCAGGTGCGCGATCGGGATCGGGCCGTTCCAGCCGCCAAAGAAGAGAATCGCGGCCAGGCCGCTGACGATGAACATCGAGCCGTACTCGGCCATGTAGAAGGCCAGCCAGCGGAAGCCGGAGTACTCGGTGTGGAAGCCGGCGACGAGCTCGCTTTCGGCCTCGGCCAGGTCGAACGGAGCGCGGTTGACGCTCGCCGTCGCACAGGTGAAGTAGACCCAGAAAATGATAAAGGTGAACGGGTCGTGAAACAGGTACCAGTTCCAGAACCAGCCCGCCTGCTCGTTGCCGATCTTCACCAGGTCCATCGTGCCGGCGATCATGACGGGAACGACGACGCACATTCCCAGCGGCACTTCGTAGCTGACGACTTGCGCCGCTTCGCGCATCGCCCCGAAGAGCGACCACTTCGACGCCGAGGCGTAGCCGGCCAGAATCACGCCGAAGACTTCGAGCCCCAGCACGGCCAGGATGAAGAACACCCCGGTATTGAGATGCTGCACGACCCAGCCATTGCTGAACGGCAAGGCCAGCAGCGCGGCGTACGAGGCGGTGAAGCTGATGTAGGGGGCAAGGCGAAAGAGCAGGGCGTCGGCGTCATTCGGCCGGACGTCCTCTTTGTTCAAGAGCTTGATGCCGTCGGCCAGGAGCTGCAACCAGCCGAACTGGCCGCCGACGCGCGTCGGTCCGAGGCGATCCTGGATGCGCGCCGAAACCTTCCGCTCCATCCAGACGAAGGTCATGGCCCCGACGAACGGGATCAGCAGCAAGAGCTGAGTCTGAATCAGCCCGACGAGCAGGTATGCCAGCCAACTCGGGAGCCATTGTGCTAGGTATTCAGCCACCGCGAAACTGCCTTCCTGAACGATCCCCGCGGCGCGGCGAAAGCGGTCGCCTTGGCGTCGGTGAAATCGTCGCTAGCAACTGAGCAGAATGCCTCACACGTACAGGGCTTACGTCCAGCCGGTTGGGCCGGCCCAAGAGATCGTGAAATATCGCACAAGCCACCGCGCCTCGACAAGCCCCCAAACTGCAATTTTTGCCGAGGAGGAGCGTGGTCCGCGGCGGTGCCCAACGAGCGGAGCTGTCCAACGAGCGGCACTGCCACCGGTTGCTGCTCCCGCGGAATCCCCCGTCGCTACCGATCGATCTCGCCCATCACCACGTCGAGCGAACCGACAATCGCCGGCACGTCGGCGATGAGGCAGCCCCGGCACAATTCGTGGGTGACCGACAGATTGCAGAACGAACTGCTCCGGGCCCGAGCGCGGAACGGAATCGGCGTGCCGTTGCCGACGATGTAGAAGCCCATCTGGCCGCGCGGCGCTTCGGTCTCGAGATACGCCTCTCCCTTGGGGAGCTTTTCGTTGAGCTTGAGCGGGATGGCGTGGGCGCCGCTCGCCGTGCTGTAGCGATCGAGGGCCTGGTGCACGAGGTCGATCGATTGCATCACTTCGAGCATCCGCACGTAGAAGCGGTGCCAGCAATCGCCCAGCACCGCCTCGGCGGGAACCGGAGGATACTGGTGATCGCGCGGGTAATGGCCGTCCTTCTCCACGATGACCTCGAAGGCGTAACCGTCGTACATTTCGGTGTAGCGGGCCTCGCCGTCGCGGCGGAGATCCTGGTCGACGCCGCTCCCCCGCAGCACCGGCCCGGTGCAGCCATAGGCAATTGCCGTGGCGGCGCTCATATTTCCGATATTCGCCGTCCGGCGAATGAAGATGGAGTTGCTGGTGAGCAACGTGTGGCATTCGGTGATCACCGGCAGCAACTGGTCGAGAAAGGCGGCGCACTTCTGCAGCCAGCCCTTGGGCAGGTCGTGCGTTGCGCCGCCGACGGTCAGGTAGCTGTAGGTGAGCCGGGCGCCGCAAGCCTCCTCGAACAGGTCGAGGATCTTCTCGCGCTCACGAAAGGCGTACAAGAACGGGCTGAAGGTCCCGAGGTCCAGCCCATAGGCCCCCATCCCCACCAGGTGGCTGGCGATGCGCCCCATTTCGGCGATGATCACGCGCAGGTGCTTGGCTTTCTCGGGCAGTTCGAGCTTCATCAACTTCTCGACCGTCAGCGCCCAGCCGAGATTCATGTTCATCGCGGCCAGGTAGTCCATCCGGTCGGTGTAGGGAATCCATTGCCGGGGAGTGAGGTTCTCGCCGATCTTTTCGGCGCAGCGATGGAGATACCCGATGTGCGGCGTGACTTCCGAGACGACTTCACCGTCGGTTCGCAGGACGAGCCGCAGCACCCCGTGCGTGCTGGGGTGCTGGGGACCCATGTTGACGAGCATCTCGTCGGTGCGGACGTCGAACTCGATGATCCGCTGGTCGTCTAATTGAGTGGCCATCGCCATCCGCTTTCGTGAGCAAGGGGGTTCGCGTTAACGCCCGCGGACGCCGTGGTATTCCAACGGCATCTCGTAATCCTTCCGGA
>JAEUIK010000327.1 GCA_016793185.1 Planctomycetaceae bacterium
GACCTGCGCGGGCTCGTGGCCATGATGGTCGACGCCGACCTGCGCCGCGTCCGCGCGGAGCTGCGGCAGGCCGAGGCGGATCGCGAATCTCCCTAATCTCTCCGGCTCTGAATCTGCCGGCAGCCGCCCTGCGCGTGACGGCTCCGGAGCGTGCGAGGTGCTCTCGTGAAAGCGTTGCTGACCGGCATCAGCGGATTCGCGGGCGCCTACCTCGCCGAACATCTGCTCGCGGCGGGGGATTCGCTCTGGGGCCTGACGCGCGACGGTTCGCGCCAGCCGCAATGGCCCGAGTCGATTCGCCAGGTGCCGGTGATCACCTGGGATCCTGCCCACCCGCAGCTGGGGTTCGACGAGCTGCTGGCCGCGGTGCAACCGATCGCGCCCGATTGCATCTATCACCTGGCGGCGCTCAGCTTGCCGGAGCTGTGCGGAGCGACAGCTCCCACTCCCGAGTGCCTGGCAGCCAACGTGGAGGCCACCCGGCAGGTGATCGAACTGGCCCTGGGGTTGACCACCCCCCCCCGGATGGTGTTTGTCAGTACCAGCCGGGTCTATGCCCCCGTGGATCCCGCCCGGGCCTTCGTCGACGAGGGCTATCCGACGCAACCTGGCCAGGGATATGGGCAGTCGAAACTGCTGGCCGAAGCGGCCGTGCTGGCGGCGGCCGGCCGGCGGGGGCTCGACGCGGTGATCAGCCGGTCCTTCCAGCACACCGGACCGCGGCAGGATCCTAGACTAATGTTGCCCGAGTGGGCCAGCCAATTGGCCGCCGGGTCGCGCGAGCTGCGCGTGCGGCATTTGAACGCCTGGATCGATTGCACCGATGTGCGCGACGTCGTCCGGGCGTATCGACTGCTCGCCATCCACGGTCGAGCGGGCGAGATTTACAACGTCGGTTCGGGAATCGGCCGGCGCACAGGGGATGTGGTCGAGGAGCTTTGCCGAATCGCCGGGTACCAGCCACGCATCGTCGAGCGCGTCCCCGGCCTCAAGCAGGATCCCATTGCCGACTGCCGGAGGCTCGCCGACTTGACCGGTTGGCGGCCCGAGATTCCCTGGGAACAAACTCTCCGCGATACACTCGCAGACTGGCGGCAGCGCTCACCCGCTGCCGACTCGTAATCCATACCGGAGCAGAACGTATGAAGATCGCGATGGTGGGCACCGGCTACGTCGGGCTGGTCACGGGCACGTGCCTGGCCGATAGCGGCAACGACGTGACGTGCCTCGATATCGACGCCGCCAAAATCGAGCGGCTCAAGCGGGGTGAAATCCCGATCTACGAGCCGGGACTCTCCGAGCTGGTCGCCCGAAACGTCGAGCGCGGCCGGCTGCACTTTACGACCGACCTGGCGGCCGCCGTCGAGCCCGCGCGGCTCGTCTTCCTGGCCGTTGGCACGCCGCAGGGCGCCGACGGTTCGGCCGACTTGCGCAGCCTCTGGGCCGTCGTCGATTCGATCGCTCCGCACTTGGCCCCGAATGCCGTGCTGGTGATCAAGAGCACGGTGCCGGTGGGGACGAATACGCTGGTCACCGCCCGTCTCAAGGAGCGCCTGGGGCGCGATTGCGACGTGGTGAGCAACCCCGAGTTCCTGAAAGAGGGGGCCGCGCTCGAAGACTTCAAAAAACCCGACCGGGTCGTCGTCGGAGTCCGCCGTCCCGAGGTCGAGGCGGTCCTGCACGAACTCTATCGCCCGTATCTCCGGACCGAGCGGCCGTTCCTGACGATGTCGCCCGAGAGCGCGGAGATGACCAAGTACGTCGCCAACTGTCTGTTGGCCACGAAGATCAGCTTTATCAACGAGATGGCCAACCTCTGCGAACGCACCAAGGCCGACATCAATGAAGTCCGCCGCGGGATCGGCCACGATCAGCGGATCGGCTTCGCGTTCCTCTTCCCCGGCGTCGGTTACGGCGGAAGCTGCTTCCCCAAAGATGTGCGCGCGTTGATGGCGATGGGAACCGCACACCAGCAGGATCTCTCCCTGATGCAGGCGGTCGACGTCGTCAACAACCGCCAGAAGACGATCTTGCTCGAAAAGATCGAGCGGCACTTCGGCACGCGGCTCAAGGGAGCGACGATCGCCCTGTGGGGGCTGGCCTTCAAGCCCCGCACCGACGACATCCGCGAGGCCCCCGCGCTCGAGCTGGTCGATAAGCTCCTCGAGCGCGGCGCCAAGCTCGTGGTCCACGACCCCGAGGCCTTGGAAAATGTTCGCCGCGATTACGGCGCGAAGCTCGAGTATCGCGAGGCTCCGTTCGACGCCCTGCCCGGGGCCGACTGCCTCGTGATCATGACCGAGTGGGAAGAGTTCCGGCACCCCGACTTCGAGCAGATGAAGACGCTGCTCAAGTCGCCGGTGATCTTCGACGGGCGCAACCTGTTCGAGCCCGCGCGGATGCGCGACCTGGGCTTCACCTATCACAGCATCGGCCGGCAAAGCGTCGGCCAGTAGCCGCCGCGCAAGCCATCCCGCACGTCAGGCGCTGGGAAGTTCACGCCCCGGGTTCGGCAGGACGCGGCGCGTTCGCCTGCGCCGCAATCGCGGCCGCGTGGCGGCGAAAGGCGCCCTCGTCGAGGTAGATCGCCTCGCGCACCAGTTGAAAGATCACGGGGGTCTCTGGCCAGCCCAGGGCGCGCAAGAGCCGATCGAACTCGGGCGCGGAGCAGCAGCCCTTTAAGTCGACGAACAACAGCCTGCCCGCGCGGTCGTAGAGATTGCCGTCGACCTGCCAGGTTGTCTCGCCCGCCGTCGAGACCCAGACAAACGAGCCGTCCGGTTCGCAGTACATTCGCGGCAACGCAGCGAGCTCGGCGGCGGCCTCCTCGAAGCTGGTCCCTAGGGGGGGCAAATCGGCCGGCGCCACCGCGAGCGTTTCCAGTTCCACGCCCGCCACGTGGCGACGCGGACCGGCAATGGCCGCATCCGGTCGGGCGTGCACGCAAACATGAAAGGCGAGTAACATGCGGGGCCACGCGTCCCTTCAGTCCGCTGCCGAACCGGTCTCGCCCGCCAACCACGCCAGGTAACCGGCGCTCCCCGCCACGATCGGCACCGCGATGATCTCGGGCACCTCATAGGGATGCAGTTCGACGATCAGCCGCTCGACGTCGGCGAACTGCTCGGCCCGGCATTTGGCCGTGCAGACCCATTCCTCCCCCCTCTCGGTCTGCCCCTGCCACCGATAGATGCTGGTCACCGGTCCCCCCACGTGCACGCAGGCGGCCAGGCGGGCCTCGACCAGGCGCCCAGCAATCGCCAGGGCCAGCTCACGGTCGGGGGTGGTCGTTTGGACTTGAAGGAAGTCGGGCATCGCAATCCGGGGCGGGACCTCTCGGGAATGCTGCGAGGGACGCCCCCGGAGCACGAAGCCGCTGACGTCCGCCCCAATTATGACAGCACTTGCGGTCAAAAATCGATAGCAGCCAGCGGCGATTGCTGTTGGCCCGCGCGGGGGAGATCCGCATAATGTCACCCCCCGAGAGACACTCCACGTGCGAGCGCTTGAGCCACGATGGCCGGGCGCTCGTCCGATCCCCCCCTCAGTCTGCTTGTGGATGCACGGAATGGCTACCACCACGACCCATTGGGGCCGGCGCGCGGGCTCGTCGACGGCGGCGCCAGATGCGACCCGGATTCGCGTCGAACACCTGCCCGTCGTCGAACCCGTCATTCTTCTGCCGCACGAAGAGGACCGAGCCAGCGCGCGGCGGTTGCCGCAGCGACTGGCCAGTGGCGCGGCGCGGCGGCTGCGCGCGCTCTGGCGGCGTTGGGACAATCGTGGGCCGGCTGTCGAAACCGCGCTCGACTGGCTGATTCGCGCCACGCCGGTCGGCGAGCGCTGCGAGGGAGTTACCGCGTGCGCGGGACAGTTCGACCCCTGCCCTGCCCTGACCGGGGGAGTGCTGGCGACGCTGGCGAACTATGCCGAACTCGAGCTGGCGCAGCGGCTCGCCGACTGGCTGGCGAGCGTGCAGATGCCCCACGGCGCTTTCCCCGACGCAGGTTTGCGGCGGGCGTCGCCCCTCAATACGGCCCAGGTGGTGCACGCCGCGCGCGAGGCCGCGCGGCTGACTGGGCATGCGCCGCTCCGCCGGCAACTGGACGAAATCGTGCAGCGGGCTCACGAATTCCTGGCGCGCGCGGTCGATTCGCGCTCCGAGCGTGGAGCCCGGGCGACTCCCGTCGCCTCGGCGGCCGCCCTCAACGACCTGTTGCTCGCCGCCCCGCTGATGAACGCAGAGGGGCGCATGGGGCGGGCGACTTGCGAGCGCGTCTTCGACCGCGCCCGCCGCAGCATTCGCCGGCTCGACGAATCGGGCGTCTGGCGCGGACCGCTGCATGTGATGCTCCCCGGCGTCGAAGCCTTGATCGAGCTGGGGGAGCTGTCGCTGGCCCGCGCCGTCTTGGCGCCGGTGGCCGCGGCCCAGCGCCGCGACGGCGCCATCCCCGCGCTGCCGGGGGGATCCTGGATCTCGACCACGGCCGTCGCGCATCTCGCGAAGCTCTGGTATCGACTTGATGAAGCCGCGCACGCCGACCGGGCCTTGGCCTGGCTCCGGCGCCGGCAAGAACGCTCGGGCGGATTCCTGGGCAGCTACGGGCGCGGGGCCTGCTACTACCCGCGCCGCGAAGTCGCCTGGGCCTGCAAGTACTTTCTCGATGCCAGCCGCAAACAGGTCGAAGTCAGCTTTGCACGTCAGGCGGCCCAACTTCCGCGAGCCTTGCACGCGGCCGATGGCCGACTGCAAGCCGTGCTCGCCTGGTGCACGGGCTTCACGCCCGGAGCGCGCGTCGTCGACGTTGGTTGCGGGCGCGGTCGGTACCTGGCAGCGCTCGACGGCCAGTTCCCCCACCTGCGCCTGGCGGGCGTCGATCCCTCGGCCTATTGCCTGAGCGACTTGCCGTTGGAAGTCGAGTCCATCCAGGGCGCGCTCCCCGCCCTACCGCTCCCCGCCGCCTCGTGCGACGGCGTGCTGGCGATCGAATCGCTCGAGCACACGCTGGTGCCGCAACGGAGCGTGGCCGAGTTGTGCCGCGTGGTCCGTCCCGGCGGTCGCATCTTGATCATCGACAAACACCGCGCGCACCAGCCCCTTTCGGACTGCGAGCCGTGGGAGCGCTGGTTCGCGCCCGACGAAGTCTCGGGCTGGCTCAGCCGGCACTGTCGCGACGTGAAGTGTGTGGCCGTGCCGCACGCCCAGCACATGTCGCCGACGGGGCTATTTTTGTGCTGGACCGGGACGAAGCTCTAGCAGCCGGCCGTTTCTTGTCATTGACGACCGATCTGGGGTGCCACTGGCTCTGCCAGTGTGCTTCTCTAATTGCGCACTGGCAGAGCCAGTGCCACCCAGCGGCACCCCGCGGTCGTTGAGCGATCGCACCTCGACTGGTACAACGGCATCGCGGTCACGACCGTAGTTTGCAAGTCACCTCGACGGTCTGCGTTGCCCTGTGGAATTCTGGAGAAGCCCTGATGTCGCGCCCCTTGAGCCGCGTTGC
>JAEUIK010000336.1 GCA_016793185.1 Planctomycetaceae bacterium
CGAGTTTCCCGCCGAGTTGGCGATCACGCGCATTCCCGACGTCCAGCCCCCCATGTTCACGGCCTACCTTCGCGATATCACGGGGCGCAAGCGTTCCGACGAGGTTCTGGCCCAGCGTCTCAAACTATTGGCGCTGACGGCCGACGTCTCCAAGTCGCTGGCGGTGGGCGACACCGCGCGCGACATGCTGCAGGGCTTTGCCGAGGCGCTGGTCAAGCACCTCGACGCGGCCTTGGCGCGGATCTGGCTCTACGATCCCGAGGCGCAGGTCCTGGAGCTCAAAGCCAGCGCGGGCGTCTTCACGCAAATCGACGCGCCGCATGCACGCGTCCCGCTGGGCGAGCTCAAGATCGGCCGCATCGGGCAGTCTCGCACCCCCTATTTGACCAATTCCGTTGTCGGCAATCCGCTGATCGTCGACCAGGAATGGGCCCGCCAGAACCACCTGGTCGCTTTCGCCGGCTACCCTCTTCTGGTCGATGACGAGCTGGTCGGCGTGATGGGCGTCTACGCCGCGCACGATCTGGCCGATGACACGCTCGACGTGATGCAATCGGTGGCCCACGAAGTGGCCGTGGCCGTCGACCGCCAGCGCGCCATCCGCGCCGCGCGCGAGCGGGAGCAGCAGTTCCGCATGTTGGCCGAGACCATTCCGCAGCTCGCCTGGATGACCGGTCCCGACGGTTCGATCGAGTGGTACAACCAGCGCTGGTACCAGTTCACCGGGACGACGCCCGAGGAAATGCTCGGCTGGGGTTGGCAGACAGTTCACGATCCGGCCGAGCTGCCGCGCGTGCTGGCGAAGTTCCAGGAGGCGATTGCCAGCGGCGAACCGTGGGAAGACGCTTTCCCCCTCCGCCGCCACGACGGCGTCTTCCGCTGGCATCTCAGCCGGGCTCAACCGCTGCGCGACGCCGACGGCAAGATCGTCCACTGGTTCGGCACCAATACCGACATCACCGAACAGCGCGAATTGGCCGAGAACCTTCGCATCCTGGCCGCGGAGCTTTCCGAGGCCAATCGCCGCAAGACCGAGTTCCTGGCCACGCTCGCCCACGAGCTGCGCAATCCGCTGGCGCCGATCCGCACCGGTCTGGAACTGATGAAGCTGGCCCCCGACGATCGGACGACGCTCGAAGAGGCCCGCAGCATGATGGAACGGCAAGCGCTGCAGATGGTCCGCCTGATCGACGACCTGCTCGACGTGGCGCGCATCACGCAAGGCAAGCTCCAGCTCCGCAAGTCGCCGATCGATCTGGCCGACGTCCTCAACACTTCGATCGAGGCTTCGAGCCCGCTGATTGACGAATCGGGCCACAAGCTGACGGTCGACGCGCCGAAAGAACCAATCGCTCTGGTCGCCGACCCGAGCCGCCTCGCACAGGTCATTTCCAACCTGCTCAACAACGCGGCCAAGTACACGGCCCAAGGGGGGCGAATCTGGCTGACCGTTCGCCGCGAGGGGGAGACGGTCGTGATCTCCGTCAAGGACACCGGGATGGGCATTCCCCCCGACATGCAACATCGCGTGTTCGAGATGTTCGCCCAGATCGACGGCCCGCTCGAGCGCGGCTACACCGGACTCGGCATCGGCCTGACGCTCGTCAAACGGATCGTCGAGATGCATGGCGGCACGATCGAGGTGCAGAGCGCCGGCGCCAACCAGGGAAGCGAGTTTATCGTGCGACTCCCCCTGAGCGGCGAGGAGGCGGGCTCCGGTCTCGGCCAGCGGTCGCCCGCGGAAGACACTGCGCCCTTGCCGCCGACGCGGATCCTGGTCGTCGACGACAACAAGGACGCGGCCGAAATGCTCCGCGGGGTGCTCACGCTCTTGGGGCACGAAGTCCGCGTCGTCCACGACGGCGTCGCAGCGGTCGCGGCGGCCGAGCAGTATCGACCGCGCGTCGTGCTGATGGACCTCGGCATGCCGCGGATGAACGGCTTCGAAGCCGCGCAGCAGATCCGCCAGCAGCCGTGGGGCCAGAAGATGGTCCTGGTGGCGCTCACCGGCTGGGGTCAGCTCGAAGACCGTCAACGTTCCCAGGCGGCCGGTTTCGACTACCATGTCACCAAAGCCGCCGATCCGGAAGTGCTGCAGCAGTTGCTGGCCACGATCGCGCAGCAGCTCGACGGGCCAGAGCAGACTTGCTCGGAATAGCCCAGGCGCGTGCGCGGCGCCCCGATCCCGACGGCATTACTTCCGACCGACGTCCGAGAACCTCGTGCAATGCAAACACTCCTCTGGATCGTCTTGGGACTGGTCGCGCTGCTGGTCGTCGTGACGTTCGCCTGGCGTTGGGCAAGCCGGCGCTGGGCGCTGCCGTGCCCCTCGATTTTGTCCGGCGCCGTCGACGGGACGCTCGCCGACAAGTTCGCCGGCACCCGCGAGACGCTCGAGCGGCTCGAGCTCCGGCCCGGCCTGACGATCGTCGAAATCGGCCCCGGCCCGGGACGCTTGTTGATCCCTGCCGCGCGGCTCGTTCTGCCGGGGGGGAAGGCGATCGGCGTCGAGCTGCAGCCGCCAATGCTCGACAAGCTGCGCCGAAAGCTCGCGGCCGACGATCCGGGCAATCTCGAGCTGATCTGCGCCGACGCCACGCAGCCAGTGCTGCCGGCTGGAGCGGCCGATCTCGTCTATCTCTGCACCGTGCTGGGCGAAATTCCGGATCGCCGCCAGGCGCTCGAAAACTGCTTTGCCGCGCTGCGGCCCGGTGGCCGGCTGGTGATCGTCGAGATCATGGGGGATCCGCACTATCAAACGCGCGGCAAAGTGCGCGCGCTGTGCGAATCCGTTGGCTTCGTCTTCGAACGTCTGACGGGCAATTGGCGCCGCTCGACCTCGAGCTTTCGCAAGCCGGGATAGCCGCTCGGCGCTGGCGCGGAGCCGCCACGGTCACTCGGCTGCCAGCTTGGCTCCCTGTTGGAGGCAGTAGAGCTGCGTGTCGGTGCGGATCAGCAGCTTGTCTCCCGCCACAGCGGGCGTGGCCATGCACATCACGTCATCCCCCAGCGAGTTGGTGTGCAGAATCTCGAAGGTTGGGCCGGCCTTGATCACGAACGTGACGCCATCTTCGTTGAGGCAAAAGATCTTGCCGTCGGCGGCCCACGGCGAAGCGGTGAACGCGCGCCCTTCGGGAATCCGCTCCTGCTTGTAAACCTCGGCGCCGGTCTTGGCGTCGTAGGCGGCAAAGAAACCGCGATCCAACAACACGTAGATCGTCTCGCCATACAGCACCGGGCTGGTGTTGTACGGGCCCGCCTGTTTTTGCGTCCAGGCGATGAACTCGCTGGTCGTCTCGTCTTCCTGCAAGCTGATGTCGCCCGACGCGCCCGGCTTGATGGCATACAACGGGCGGAGCTTATCCATCACGTAGCCCGACGTGACGTACAACAGCCCAAACTTCGAGAACGGCGTCGGAATCGTGATGCTCGACATGCCGCTGAACTCCCAGAGGAGCTGGCCGTCGAGATCGTACGAACGGACCTTGCCGGTGCCGGGTGTGACGATCTCGGTCCGCAGGTCGTTCTGCCAGATGTAGGGCGTTGCCCAATTGCTTTTTTCGTCGCGTGCGACGCGCCAGATCTCGTCGCCCGTCTTGGCATCGAAGGCCACGAGGAATGATTTCTCGTCGTTGTCGTCGACGATATACAGACGCCCCGCGTGCAGCACGGGCGAGGCGGCCGTTCCCCAGCCGAAGCGCGTGGCGTGCGGCTCGAAGGGCTTCGACCAGACTTCGCGCCCCGCGAAGTCAAAGCACCAGACCCCCAGGTTGCCGAAGTAGGCGTAGACTCGCTCGCCGTCGGTCACCGGCGTTTCAGACGCATAGCTGTTCTTGAGATGCAACGACTGTGCCGGCACTCCTTCATGGACGGTCTTCTCCCACACGATCGAGCCCGAGTTGAGATTCAGGCAGAGGACTTTCCATTGATGGGGGGTCTCGGGAGGCTTAGGGCGGTTGCCGCCAAAGTACAGCCCCTTGGTCGGCTTCTCCGATTCGCCGGTGTTGATCACCGTGGTGACGAAGATTTTGTCGCCCCACACAATGGGCGACGACCAGCCGCGACCGGCGATGGCTTGCTTCCAGAGGACGTTGTCGGTCGCGCTCCAGCGATCAGGAAGATTCGCCCCGTCCGCCACGCCGAGCGCGCCGGGCCCGCGAAACTGGGGCCACTCGTTCTCGGGACTGGCCGCCTCGGCCGTGGCCGAGAGCGCGAGGTAGTGGAACATGCCGATCGCGGCGACGCGGAACCAGGCGGACGAAGTCATAACAACCTCGCTGGAAGTGATTTCGAGGAGAACCCCGCGGACTTGATCAGACCCGGATCTTAGCACAGCCGGGGCGCATCCGGCGCGGGGAGTTGGCCCCATTTCTCCCTGAAACCTCGGCCCGCGGGGGAGGGTATTGGTTGGGGATCACCGCCGGCCAGCGCAGGCCGCGCCGGGAATCGCGCGAGCGTTTGCGGGCGGAATGCCCGCTTGTTACGCTCGAAGGAACTTGCCGGTCGACGTTGGACCGGTCGAAAGCCTGGATCGTGGGGAGGCTTTCGACCTCAGTCGGCCGTGGTGCGGTGGGTATGGCGAATTGCTGTGCCCGCATGCCGGCTGCTCGGCGAAGAGCTGGTACCTGCCGCAGCGCTCGGTTCCTCGGCCCCGCCCAGACCTTCACTCCGCCGGTATCGCTCGTCCGCTGGGTTTCGCCGGCGTGCGACCCGCAGCTACACACCGCTCGAATTGTTCACCGCTCTCTGCTAAAGGAGTCGAATCTTGAAAGTCCGCAATCATTTGCTCGCGAGCCGGTTGCTTGCCGCGCTCTTCGTTGCCGGGTTGCTTGGCACGTCGCACGCCGCCGAAACGACCGGCCCTCTGGCCGAATACGTCGCCAAACCCGATTCGAGCTACAAGTGGGTCAAGCGGCAGGAGCGCGATCTGGCCGGCGTCAAGTTCGTCGAGCTGACGCTCACGTCGCAAACCTGGAAGACCGGCCCCTGGAAGCACCAGCTCTTCATCATCCGGCCGAATGAGATCCCCGAGTCGTCGCACGCCTTGATCCTGATCTCGGGGGGTGCGTGGAAGGACGAGCTCGAAGCGCCGCCGCAGGAAGGGGATTCGCTCCCCGGCGAAGCTCCCGTGCTCGCCCAGGCGGTCAAGATGCTCAAGGCGCCGGTCGCGCTGCTCTGCCAGGTCCCCAATCAACCGATCATGGGGGGCCTGACTGAAGACGAGGCGATCTCGCAGTCGTTCGTCGAGTTCCTCAACTCGGGCGACAAGGAATGGCCGCTGCTGTTGCCGATGACCAAGAGCGCCGTCAAGGCGATGGACGCGGTGCAGGAGTTCGCCAAGCAGGAATGGCAGCGCGACATCAAGAGCTTCACGGTCACAGGCGCCTCGAAGCGCGGCTGGACCACCTGGCTCACCGGCGCCGTCGATCCCCGGGCCACGGCCATCGCCCCGATCGTGATCGACACCCTCAACATGCGGGCCCAGATGCCCCACCAGTTGAAGAGCTGGGGGAAGTACTCGGAGCAGATCGAGGACTACACCCGCCGCGGCGTTCAGCAGCAAGCCAACACGCCGCGCGGCATCGAGCTCGACGGGATCGTCGATCCTTATCACTACCGGGCCGAAATCACCCAGCCCAAGTTGTTGATCATGGGGACGAACGACCGCTACTGGGCGCTCGACGCCCTGAACCTGTACTGGCCCGACCTGCAGGGTGAGAAGCGGATCCTCTACGTCCCCAACAACGGGCACGGCGTCAACGATTTCGCCCGCATCCTGGGCTCGATCGGCGCCTTGCACAAGCAGGCCGCCGGCGAGCTGGAGTTGCCGAAGCTGACTTGGGAATTCCAGGACGGGGCTGACCAGGTTTCGCTGCTGATCAAGTCCGACAAGGCGCCGCACAAGGTCGACATCTGGTCGGCCACGGCCCCGACGCGCGACTTCCGCGATTCGAAGTGGACCTCGCAGCCTGCCACCTCGGCCGGCGGTGAATACCGTTTCGACTACAAGGCCCCGGCCGAGGGCTTTGCCGCCTTCTTCGGCGAAGCCGTCTATCGCGAGGGAGGCGCGCCGTTCTTCTTCTCGACGACGCTCCGCATCGTGGAGCCGGCCGGCGAGAAGACCGCGGGCAAGTAGTCGGCCGCTGGCACCATCCGCAAGCGCCCTGTCGGGAGAATGCTCGACAGGGCGCTTTTTTTTTGCTCTCTATGGGGAATCGTTGGCTGTTCTCCGCTTCCCCCTCGCGCTAGGAGTCTGCGATGCTCGAGCAACAGTGCCGGCTGTATCGGTTCAATCTGGCCGTGCTGGAGACCATGACGGCCGACATCACGGATGACGAGCTGACGCATCAACCGGCCCCCGGCACGAATCCGCCGATCTGGATCCTCGGGCACCTGGCCGTCGCCACCGACTACGCCAGCAAGACGCTCGGCATTCCCACCGCCTGCCCTAAGGCGTGGCACGTCGACTTTGGGCCGGGCTCGACCCCGCTCAAGATGCACGATCCCGCGCCGACCAAGGACCAGCTGCTGGAGGCGATCCGCAACGGCCACGCGCGGGTGACCGCCGCAACGGCCAACGTCACGCCCGAGCTGCTGGCCGCGCCGCACCCCGTAGCGCTCCTGAAAGGGACGCCGATCGAAACGGTCGGCGACCTGCTCACCCACCTGATGAACACGCACGAAGCGATGCACATCGGGCAACTCTCGATGTGGCGGCGACTGACGGGGCGGAAGCCGCTGATCTAACAGGGGGCAACCAACGCGGTTTAGCCCCCATTTCGGGCTGCAAATAGATGCACTGAGAACCTATCAAACCCTTCGACCTCGAGATTGATCGGCTCGCCTATCTCAGAAAGATCTGATGGACGATCTTGCTTAAGTCTGTACCGCTCAAAGAGTGATCCGAAGTCGACTTGACCCTCACGCATTGCGCTTGTTTCTGCTCGCCCAGCAAGCTGATTAGTTATAAGTGCATAGTCGCCACAGTCGCTCTTGGGCAAAACGACAAACCAGATCACTAACGCCACCGATGGATGTCGCAGTTTTGATATCTTGGCGATATCACTAGCTATTCCTCCGAAGGTATAGGTTGGGTTTCGCAGGTACCAATTGCCGCGAACCTTGAGTTCAATGCCCGCGAGTGGTTCGTCTTTGCGAATTCCCTCCCTGGCTTCTCCGCGATGTTTGACAACAATGTCTACATATTTATCCTCACAGCTGACACAGTATTCGGGACCGAGTATTTGCGAGAGACAGAATGCGTATTCAAACTGTAGCCATCTTTCGATCGACCAAGGGTTGCACAACCACCAGCCAAGTCGTTTACCGATGCGCTGCCCCTCTTCGGGTCCGTTACCAGTCAAGACTCGTTTGAGCGTTTGTTCCAAAATCTCGTTCTGCAAAGTAAACATCGGGGGCTAACCTTTCATGAAATGTAGTCGGTACGCAGGCTTTCAGAACCCTGGACCTCCCCACAAAAAGTGGGCGCTAGTTTGTGATCATAGCGGGTTGATTTATGGAGCGGCTAGCGCCGCGTTTATTTTCTGGTGTGGGGGAGACGAGGCCCCTCTCCCCCACGCCCCCTCTACCCTCTTCTCTGTTCCGGCCGTGGTGGACGGCGTGGGGTGTTTGGTAGTCGAGCGACGAGTGACGTCGCTGGCGGTTGTAGAACACTTCGATGTACTCGAACAGCGAGCGGCGAGCTGCTTCGCGTGTTGCATAGTGCCGTTGATGCACCAGTTCTTTCTTGATCGTGGCCACGAGCGACTCGGTGGGAGCGTTGTCCCAGCAGTTGCCCTTGCGGCTCATGCTGCAGACGATGCCGTGTTGTGCGAGGATGGCTTGAAAGTGATCGCTGGCATACTGTACACCGCGGTCGGAATGGGCCAGTAAGCCGTCGCTCGGCCGTTCTTGCTCGAGGGCCATGTTCAAGGCGTCCGCGACCAGTTGACTGTCGATTCGCTCGGACATGGCCCAGCCCACGATCTTGCGCGAGTACAAGTCTTCGACCAGCGCCAGATAGAGCCAACCTTCGTCGGTGGCGATGTAGGTGATGTCCATCGTCCATGTTTGATGTCGCGCGGCCGGTTGGAACTGGCGTGCCAGTCGATTCGGAGCGACTGGCCAGGAATGCCGCGAATCGGTGGTCTGCACGCGGAAGCGACGACAAGTTCGCGCGCGGATGCCGGCTGTGCACATCAACTTCTCGACGGTCTTGCGATTGCAGCACTGACCTTGGGCCAACAGCTCGCGATGGATCCGCGGGGCACCGTAGTTGGCATGGTGCGGGCGTTGGTGAATGTCGCGGATGCGCTGGATCAGTTCGGTCCGGCGCCGCGCTGTGCGGCTTTCGGGCCGAGTCCGCCAAGCGTAGTAGCCGCTGCGGCTGACTTCCAGCACACGGCATTGAACCTCAATCGGCCACAACTCGCGGTGCTGGTGAATGAAGCGGTATCTCACGGCGACTCCTTGGCGAAGAAGGCCGTCGCTTTTTTTAAAATCTCCCGTTCCATGGTCAGCCGGCGCACTTCCTCGCGCAACCGACGCAGCTCGGCCTGAACAGCACCTGCCTGGTCAGACTGCGTGCCCCCTTCTGCGGGAGACTGTTTGAGCCAGCCCCGCAGCGAACCTGGATCGATGCCCAAACTCTTGGCGGCCTGGACGACCGTGTAGCCCTGTTGCGATACCAGGCTCACGGCCGAAACCTTGAACTCGCGCGAAAACGTCCTGCGTCCCATCGGCAGCTCCTTTCGACAGCATTATGCTGCCTCTTGGAGCGCCCACAAAACATGGGGAAGGTCACACGGCCTGAACAATCAATCCCCCCCTTCGTGCCCTCGTGCCTTCTTGGTTCACCCCCTTGCCCCCGCTCACCGGGGCGCACCCCAGCGGCGCTCCAGGTAGCGTGACAGGTATCCCAGCGGCAGCGACATCAGCAGGTAGAGTGCCGCGGTCACCAGCCCTAGCTCGACGAACTGCAGGCTGCTGCGCGAGAGGATCAGGTATTCCTTCGTCAGCTCGCGGACGGCGATCACGCTGACGAGGCTCGTGTCCTTGAAGAGGGCGACGAAGTCGTTGGTGACCGGGGCGAGCGCCGTCCGCACGGCCTGCGGAAAGATGATCCGCCGGAAAATCATCGGTCCCGGCATCCCCAGCGCCTGTCCCGCTTCCCACTGGCCGGCCGGCACCGAGAGGATCGAGCTGCGATAGATCTCGGCTTCATACGCGGCATAGGTCAGCCCAAAGCCGAGGATCGCCGTCGCTTCGGCCGGCAGGCCAAACCCGTAGCTCGACAGGCCGAAATACAAGAAGAACAACAGCAGCAACA
>JAEUIK010000043.1 GCA_016793185.1 Planctomycetaceae bacterium
TCGCGCGTGGCCGAGGCTCAGGCGCTAGGCTATCTGGCTCTCCTGGGAAACGCCTCGGAAGAACAGACGCTCATCCAAGCCGGGATTGATCGGGCCCGCTTCCTGGCGACCGTCCTGCCGGACGACTCGGCAAACGTCTTCATCACTCTGACCGCCCGGGAGCTGAATCCCGTTGTCGAAATCATCGCCCGGGCCGAATCTCCCTCGACGCAGAAGAAACTCCTGCGGTCCGGAGCCAACCGCGTCGTGTTGCCAGCGCTGATTGGCGCGACCAAGATCGCCACCATGATCACCTGCCCTTCGGCCGAAGACCTGCTGCAGGAGACGACCGGCACGGCCCACCTGAACGAGGAACTGCGGCAAATTGGCCTGGAGATGACCGAGATCGACATCAAGGCCGGCTCGCCGCTGGATGGGCAAACCGTGGGCGACGTTGAGTTCGGCGCGGCGGGATTCGTCGTTGTCGCCCTCAAGCGGCCCGACGGCAGCATGATTCGCGCTCCCCAGCCCGAGACCACGCTGGCCCCGGGCGACACCTTCATCATTCTGGGACACGAGGCGGCCTTTCCCCAGGTCGCGCGGAAGGCCAAAGCCAAGGGGATCACGTCGTTTCGCGGGGCTTCGGTGTAGGCGTCCGCCCCCGTGTTTCCGATCGGCTCGATCGCTGGGGATTGGACGCGGTGGAAATGCGCCCGCCGCCAGGATTGCCTGGCCAGTCAATCCGACAGGCGCCGAACTCCAGACTTCAGCCGCATTCGCCGGACGTGCTGCGCGCTTGGTGGCGATCTATACTCCACTCGGGCAGCAGCCTGGCCGCCGCCTGGCATTTGTGGAACTGACCGGCAGAGAACTTCGGGCTACGAGGCAAGCATGGGGGAACGAGATCGGATCGCCCCCGGGCAGCCCGGCATTCCCCCGCGCTGGACGTCGAGCGCCAAGCAGGGAGTCGGCACGGCGCTGTCGGCGACCAGCCGCGTGTGGTTCACGCTCAGCCATGGCATCCTCAACGAGGTCTACTACGGCCGCATCGATCAGGCGTGCATCCGCGATCTGGGGCTGATCATCACTGCTGGCCGATCCTTTTGCAGCGAGGAGAAGCGCCACACGACTTCCGAAGTTACCTGGATGGCTGACGGAGCGCCGGGCTTTCGCGTCGTCAACCTCTGCCACGAAGGTCGATACCGAATCGAGAAGGAGGTCATCTCGGACCCCGCCCGCGAAGTCGTCTTGATGCGCGTGCGCTTCGTCCCCCTCCGTGGCGAGCTTAACGATTACCGAGTTTTCGCCCTGCTGGCGCCGCACCTGGGTAACCGTGGCTGCGACAACTCTGGCTGGCTGGGGGACCATAACGGCGCCGAAATGCTCCTGGCGTCCTCCGGGGCGTTGGCCCTGGCGCTGGCCACCGACGCGCGCTGGCGAGCCCGCTCGGTCGGATACGTCGGTTTCAGCGATGGCTGGCAGCAATTGACGCGCGACTACCAGCTCAACACGACGTACGAGCGCGCCGAGCAGGGGAACGTTGCGCTGACGGGCGAGGTCGAGCTGCCGGCGACGGGCGAGTTCGTCTTGTCGCTCGGCTTCGGCCGCACTTCCGACGAGGCCGCGAGCCGCGCGGCCGCCAGTCTGTTCGCCGGCTTCGACCGCCTCAAAGCCCGCTATTTGCATGAATGGACGCAGTGGCAACAGGGGCTCGAGCCGCTCGACCCGCCGCACGGTGGCGGCGTCAATCTTTATCGCACCAGCGCTGCCATGCTTCGCGCCCACGACGCTAAGGAGTTTCCAGGGGGACTCATCGCCAGCCTGTCGATTCCCTGGGGCCCCAGCAAGGGAGATGACGACCTCGGCGGCTATCACCTGGTCTGGCCGCGCGACCTTGTCGAGGCCGCCGGTGGTTTGCTGGCCGCAGGCGCCCACGAAGAGGCGCTCGATGTGCTCGAGTTTCTCGAGACCACGCAGCAAGCCGATGGACATTGGCCGCAGAACATGTGGCTGGATGGCACGCCCTATTGGAATGGAATCCAAATGGACGAGACCGCGCTGCCGATCCTGCTGGTGGATCTGGCGCACCGAGCTGGCGCGCTGGCGGCCGAGGAATTGCCGCGATTCTGGCCGATGGTCCGCCGGGCCGCACAATTCCTGGTCGCCAACGGGCCCGTGACGCAACAGGACCGCTGGGAGGAGGATCCCGGCTACAACCCGTTCACGCTCGCGGCTGAAGTCGCCGCGCTCTTGGTCGCCGCCGAGCTGGCGGAGCGCAACGGCGAACCCCAAACGGCCCAATACTTGCGCGAAACGGCCGACCTGTGGAACGGCTGCATCGAGCGCTGGACCTACGCGCAAGCAACCAACATCGCCCGCGATCATGAGGTCGACGGCTACTATGTGCGCATCGCTCCCCCCGAGACGTCCGACGTGTCGTCGCCGATCGATGGCTTTGTGGCCATCAAGAACCGGCCACTGGACGACAGTCTGGCGCCGGCAACGCAGATTGTCGGTACCGATTTTCTCGCGCTCGTGCGCTTCGGGCTGCGCGCGGCCGACGACCCGCGAATCATCAACACTTTGAAAGTGGTCGATGGAGTCCTCAAGTCCGAACTGCCGCAGGGGCCCGGCTGGCACCGCTACACGTGCGATGGCTACGGCGAGCACGACGACGGCGCCCCCTTCGACGGCACCGGCCGGGGACGCGTCTGGCCGCTCTTCACAGGTGAGCGCGGCCATTACGAACTGGCCGCCGGGAAGCCGGTCGAGGCCGAAAAAATGCTCGCCACCCTGACGGCATTCGCCAACGCCGGGGGGCTGCTGCCCGAACAGACATGGGACGCGCCAGACATTCGCGAGCGAGGGCTGAACTTCGGCGCGCCGTCCGGATCGGCGATGCCTTTGGTCTGGGCCCACGCCGAATACCTGAAACTCTTACGATCGCTGCGCGACGGCCGGGTCTTCGACCTGCCTCCCCAGACGGTCGCGCGCTACCTGGTCGAGCAGCAGACCTCGCCCCACCACGCCTGGCGCTTCAATCACAAGTGCCGGCACTTGACCGTGGGCAAGACGCTGCGCGTCGAGCTGCTCGAGCCCGCCGTCGTGCACTGGGGAACGAATGGCTGGCAATCGCCCCAAGACACCGCCACGCGCGATACGGCGCTCGGCGTCCACGTGGTCGACTTGCCGACGGCGGGCTTGGACCGCGGCACAGTGGTCGACTTCACGTTCTATTGGTCCCAACAGGAGCGCTGGGAAGGCGTCAACTACTCGGTCGTCGTCGAATCCTGATGCAACTCGCAAGCTATGCGGTCAAGGTTGCTCCGCCTGCCAGGGCAGCGGCCCGCGCGGCTCCCCACAAAGCCGTCTCGGGGTCCAACAGTACCAAGACCGGCATCGAGCGCAGCAGCGCCTCCATGCGTCCCTTGGCAACGAAGGCATCAAGAAACGCTCCGGCCTTCAATCGCTCGATCAGGTGTGGAGCAATTCCGCCCCCCACAAACACTCCCCCGGTCGCCAGGACCTTGAGGGCGAGGTTTCCGGCTTCGGCGCCGTACAGCGAGACGAAGAGATCAACGGCCGCCTCGCAAAGCGCGCAAGTGCGACTCAGCGCCGCTGCGGAGATCGTGGCCGCGGGGTCTCCCGCTCGCAGGGCCGCGGCGAGTTGCGGCGATTCGACTCCCCGGCCCGAATCGCGGAGGAACTCGTAAAGATTGACCAGGCCCGGTCCGGACAGAACGCGCTCCCAGGCAACGTGTCCAAAGCGCCCGTACAGGTGCGAAAAGAGGTCTGTTTCCAGCTCATTGCGGGGAGCGAAGTCGGAGTGCCCCCCTTCGCAGGCAAAGGGGGAATGCCGACGTCCGTCCCAATAGACGCCCGCCTCGCCCAACCCTGTCCCGGCGGCAATCACGGCCCGATTTCCCCGCGCCGCTGGCGCGCCGGCCTGCAAACAGGCGCGCTTCGCGCCCACGACCGTGTCGATCCCATACGCCGTGGCCTCGAGGTCGTTGAGCAAGCGAACCGCGGGCACCCCCAGATGCGCGCTGAGCACCTGGGCATCAATCGCCCAGGGAAGGTTCGTCGCGTCCACGTGCCCGTCGCGCACGGGTCCCGCGATGCCGAAGCAGGCGAGATCGACGGGAAACCGATGCTGCGTCAGAAAGGCCTTGGCGATTTCCTCGAGGCCGGCATGCTCGCGACTTGGAAAGGTCGCCTGCGCTACGATCGCCAGCGAGTGATCGCGAATCTCGAATACCGCGAGGTTCGTCTTGGTGCCGCCAATATCGCCCGCCAGGATCATGATTGCGGCGACCTCCAGCACCTGCCGTCACGCGCGAGGAGCTCGTCGGCCGCGGCCGGCCCCCAGCTGCCGGCCGAGTAGTTGGGAAAATCGCGCGGCGGCAGCGATTGCCAGACATCGAGGATCGGCTGGACGACGGACCAGCCGGCCGCCACGAAATCGGCGCGTTGAAACAGCGTCGCATCCCCCTGCAGCGCGTCGTATAGCAGCGTGGCGTAGCCCGTGAACGGAGTCTCGGCAAAGTAATCCTGATAGGCGAAGTTCATTTTCACATCGGAAGTACGGACGCGGATGCCGGGCACCTTGGCAATAAAGCGGAGCGAGATCCCTTCATCGGGTTGAATGTGCAGGACCAGTTGATTCGCCCCCAATTGGGCAACCGCCGTCTCTCGAAACAGGGCGAGGGGCGCCTGCTTGAACTGGATGACGATCTCGGTCGTATGCCCCGCCAGCCCTTTTCCCGTCCGCAGGTAGAACGGCACGCCGGCCCACCGCCAGCTATCGATCGTCAGCCGCAGCGCAACGTAGGTCTCCGTGTTCGATGTGGCCGACACCTGCGGCGACTGGCGATACCCGGGCAGCGACTGCTCGGCAATCCGCCCCGCGCCGTACTGACCGCGGACCGTGGCCCCCAACACCTCCTCGGGCGTCAGGGGCCGGATCGCGTGCAGAACTTTCGTCTTCTCATCGCGAACCGCCTCGGCGGCGAACGACGTCGGCGCCTCCATGGCGGTCATGGCCAGCAGCTGAAACAGGTGG
>JAEUIK010000352.1 GCA_016793185.1 Planctomycetaceae bacterium
ATCGACCTGACGGCGCTCGAAGGGGCAGCTCGCGATGCGATTGCCGCGGGGCGGCGGATCGCGGCCTTCGTCGCCACCCTGGGCACCACCGACGCCTTCGGCCTCGACGATCTGGAGGCCATCGTCGCCCTGCGCGACCGGCTGGTCACCGAGTGCGGCCTCGATTATCGGCCTCACGTCCATGCCGATGCCGTGATCGGTTGGGCCTGGAGCGTCTTCCAGGACTACGATTTCGAGGAGAATCCGCTGGGCTTCCGCGGGCGCACGGTGCGCTCGTTGGCCGCCGCCGACCATCGTATCCGCCACTTAGGGCTGGCGGACTCGATCGGCATCGACTTCCACAAGACGGGCTTCACGCCGTATGTCTCGTCGCTCCTGCTGTTGAAGGATGGACACGATTTCGAGCTGATCGCTCGCGATCGAGCGCGGATGCCCTATCTCTACCAGGCCGGCGAGTACCATCCCGGCAAGTACACGCTCGAGACCACGCGCAGCGGCATGGGCCCCCTGGCGGCGCTGGCCAACCTGCTGCTCTTCGGCAAGCAGGGGCTGCGGACGCTGCTGGGGCACGCCGTGGAGATGGCCGAGGTTCTGCGCGAGCAACTCGAGTCGCATCCCGACCTGGCGGTGCTCAACGGCGACAACGTCGGTCCAGTTACGCTCTTTCGCGTCTATCCGCATGGAGTCGACACGTTCACCATGCCGGCGCAGGAGCGGACCAACCCCGCCTTCGCCGAGCAACTCGCCCGGCACAACGACTACAATCGCCGGATCTTCCAGCGGGTGTATGCCGAGGCGCTCGCGGGACGCGGGGTGGCGCTCTCGCTGACCGACTGCTATCGCCGCACCGACTACGGCGAACCGATCGTCGCGCTCAAGTCGTACGTGCTCTCGCCGTTCGCCGACGAAGACCGCATGCGCTCGATCGTGCGGCATGTGCTCCAGGCGCGCGATGCGGAAGAACGAGGCGATCGTTGAACCTGCACACCGCCGATCCCGGCGTCAGCCAGCTCTGGCAAACCGCGGCCACTGGCCTCGGCTCCAGAAGGCCGACGGCCGAAGCGATCGCTCTCGCCTAGAACGGCCGCGGCAGCCGGAAGTGCTGGTGCGCGGCGAGATACTTCTCGACGCGCTCCGTTTGCGTCACGGCCTGCAAGATAAAGTCGACGGCCTGCTGCATCCGGTCGTCCGGTTCGGCGCAGCTCAAGCGCAGAAAGCCTTGGCCGGCTTCGCCGAAGCATTCGCCCCCGAGGCAAGCCACTCCGAGGGAATCGTCGGCCCCTTCGAGCAGGAACATGGCCAGGCCATGCGAGGTGATCCCCAGCCGATTGCAGATCGCCTTGACGGAGGGAAATGCATAGAACGTTCCCCCCGGCATCAGGCAATGGATGCCTTCGATCTGGTTCAGACCGGCGACCAGGATCTCGACCTTGCGGCGGAACCGGGCCATCGTGGCGTCGCGTTCGTCCGAGTCTTCGCGCAACGCGGCGCACCCCGCCAACTGCACATGCGGCGGCACGCACGAGAGCGACGTGTTGAGGAGTGTGCCGAGCAGCTCGGCCAGCTCGACGCTGGTCACGGCATAGCCCAGCCGCCAGCCGCTCATGCTGTATGACTTGCTGAAGGTGTAGGCCGCCACGCACTGGTCGAGCATGCCCGGCTCGGCGAGGGGCGAGTGGTGCTTGCCCTGCCAGACCATCTGGTCGTAGGGCTCGTCGCTGAAGAGCGCGATGTCGCGGCCGCGAATCAAGTCGGCCAGGCCGGTCAGATCCTCGCGCGTGGCCACGCCCCCGGTGGGATTATGGGGCGTATTGAGAAAGATCGCCTTTGGCTGAACATCGTCGCGCAGAAACCGCGCGACGTCGTCGAGGTCGGGGCGAAACGCGTGCTCCTGCCGCAGCGGCGACAAGACGGCGCGTCCGCCGCGCCGCCCGATGTTCGGCAGGTACGTCGGAAAGTGAGGGCTGAAGACCAGCACGCCGTCGCCCGGCTCCAAGAACAGCTCGCAAAACAACAGCTCGAAGATTTTGGCGCCCGGCCCCACGACGATGTTGGCGGCCGAGAGCTCGATCCCGTGCTGCCGCGACACGAACTCGGCGGCCGCCGCGCGGAATTCGGGGATTCCGACCGCAGGGCAGTAGTGCGTCTGATCGGCCTCGATCGCGGCGATGCCCGCGCGCTTGGCCGCGGCGGTCGAGGGAAAGGGGCTGTCGCCGATCTCGAGCTCGATGACGTCCTTGCCGGTAGCTTTGAGCTGTTTGGCCACGGCCAATACGGAGAAGGCGGACTCAACCGCCATCGTCCGCGCGAACTCGCTGGGGCGAAGCGTCATGACTACTTGAGGGCGATCGCCCGGGCCAGCGGCTGCAAGACATGCTCGGCGACGTAATTATCGATCATGTCCTGGCAGACCTTTGCCAGGTGGGCCAGGGTTTCGACGAACGTCGTGTTGGGACCGAGGCTGCCGTACTGCCGCGTGGTCAGGTAAACGCTCAGCTGCTCCTCAGGAAAATCCCCCGTGCGAACCTGGTACGGAGTGGTCCGCGTCTCGACGCTCACGCGGCATTGCGTCCGGCATTCTTCGTCGAGCGCCAGCGTCAGGGAGGGCTCGTAGCCGATCGCGGTGACGCCCGGAATCTCGAGCATCTTTTCCATCGCGCTGCTCACGCCGAGGGCCTCGGCCACGAGCTGGTTGTGATTGCCGCGGTACGTGAAATCGAAGCCGAAAAGCAGGTCAAGCGCCTCGCAATCCAAAGGGCTGACGCTGAGCATGTAGGGGGCCAGCTCGAGCACCAGCTGGTGCTGCGCCAGCGCATCGTCCGCCGAAACGGGATTCACCTGCCCGGAGCAGACCCGCCGCGGCTCGATCGTGGCCCAGCGATATTGTCCACGATCCTTGTCCTCTTCCAGGACGAAATCCCCCTTGTCGCGGGTGTAGAAGTTCCGCATGGAGGGATATTTCTTTTGAATTTGTTCGAAGTAATGCAGTACCGTCTCGCGATTCTGCGGGAGCTCCATCTCAGTGCTCAGATTCATGTTGATATAGAAATCGTCAGAGAGCGTCGCGTAACGGTTCATGCGGAGAATTCCTCGGGGTCGCACGACCCTCGGATGGGACGAAATCGGTTCGAAGCGGCGCGGCGGCGATGCGGCTGGAAGCTGGGGAGAACGCGACCAAACGCCGCACTCGTCGTGTGGGCGGGAACGCCGTCTCGTGCCCCTGCTGGCCAGACCCGGGTTAGGCAAATCACTGAACGCGCGGAAGCGGAACGGTTTCTCGGGGTCTGCCGCCAGTATAGAATCAGCGCGAATCGACTGTCAAAGCCGCGGTGCCGCCAAAGTCGGCGCCGGCCGCGTTGGCGTGCGAGTACGTACTTTAGGGGGATCGGGACCATGGCCCTGCGCGAAGAAGCTTGGACTGCCCAGGCATTCGAGACGGAACTCGGCTGGATGGGCATCGTCGGTCGCCACGCCGCTGTCCGGCAATTAGCGATCGGCGCGGAGTCGCCTGCCCGGGCCTTGGCGGCGCTCGATCATGCAGCGATTACCGCCGAGGGTGCCGCGCTGCGGATCGGACGGTGGAACCACGAACTCGTGGCGCGGCTGCAGGCCTTCGCGGCCGGGAAGCCCGATGATTTCCTGGACGTCGAGATCGAACTCGGGGACCGCAGCGAGTTCGCCCAACGCGTGATCGACGCCTGCCGGCGGATTCCGTGGGGAGCGACGGCGAGCTATGGCGAGCTGGCGCTCCGGGCTGGCGCCCCGCGCGCGGCGCGCGCCGTGGGGAGCGTGATGGCCTCGAATCGGGTGGCGCTGTTGATCCCCTGTCATCGTGTGGTGCGGGGAGATGGCGGTATCGGCGGCTATACCTGCCCGGCGGGAATCGAGCTCAAACGCCGCATCCTGGCGCTCGAAGCAGCCATGCGGAGCGGAGATCAGGACGAGCGGCGCCCCGGCAAGCGGCAACGGCAATTAACCAATTGCTGAAATGCTCGGCGCGCCCTCAAGCGCAACCAGGCGGTGTCGGTACGGGAGCAACTCGGAGGGGGCCTCCTCGGGAGAGTCCCGACCGGAAACCGGTGTAATCCGCCAGGGGCGCGTCGGGTGAGGGCATTTCCGTCCGGATTTTCCCGGTCGAGCCCCTTCATGGACGGCAAATTTGGGCTAGGATCGAACCAGGGGCTTCGCATATAAGCCTTCCTTCCTGCCCTGCACGACCCGCCCCCAACCCCGCTCGAATCGACTATGTCCATGATCGCCACCGAGGCCAGCTCCGAGCTGGCGCCTTCGACCTGTCG
>JAEUIK010000359.1 GCA_016793185.1 Planctomycetaceae bacterium
GATCTGAACCCGCGCGCCAATCCGGCCGTCGCCGACGAGTTCCTGGCCAGCCGCCTGCAATCCGACGAGCTGGTCGAGTTTGCCCGTTCGCTCGTCGCCGGGGTGCGCCGCAACCGCGCCGAGCTGGACCAGTTGCTGGCGGGCACGGCCGACAACTGGACGCTCGAACGGATGGCGGCCACCGATCGCAACGTGCTCCGGCTGGGGGCTTTCGAGATCCTCTACACGAGCACGCCCGGCCGAGTCGCGATCAACGAGGCGGTCGAGCTGGCCAAGCGGTTCGGCGCCAAGCAGTCGGCCCAGTTCGTCAACGGCATCCTCGACAAATTCCGGGCCGGCCAGCGGGAAAAGGGTACCGGACCCTAGCCCGATGACTTTCCCGCGCGTTGTCCCGCCCGGGATTGCCAGTTGCGGGAGCCGTGCTGACGATGCCGACGATTCCGGCGAATCACCTCTCCGACCAAGTTTCACGAACTGCAGATAGGTCCGTTACCGCATGGGATTCTTCGATAAATTCAAGCAGGGTCTGAAGAAGACCACGCAACTGCTGAATACCGACATCCGCGATCTGTTCAAGCGCGAAGGGCGGCTCGTCGACGAGGCGTTTCTCGAAGAGCTCTTCGCGATCCTCATCAAGACCGATATCGGCGTGCAGGCGGGACGGCAGATCGTCGACCAGGTGCAAAGCGACTTCCGCGGCCGCGTCGTCCATCTCGAGGATGTGCTCGACACCATCCGCAAGAAGTTGAAGTCGCTGCTCGCGCAGACCGGCGAACCGATCCGCTGGGCCGAGACCAAGCCCACCGTGATCTTGGTGGCCGGTGTCAACGGCTCGGGCAAGACGACCTCGATTGCCAAGCTGGCGCACATGCTCCGGCAGCAAGGCAAAAGCGTCGTCCTCGGCGCGGCCGACACCTTCCGGGCCGCCGCGGTCGAGCAGCTCACCATCTGGGCCGGGCGGACCGGCTGCCAGATCGTGACCGGCCCCCAAGGGTCGGACCCGGCGAGCGTCGCGCATCGCGCCGTGGCCACGGCCGTCGAGCAAGGCGCCGACGTCTGCATCGTCGATACGGCCGGCCGCCTGCAGACCCAGCAAAACCTGATGCAGGAGCTCGGCAAGATTCGCCGTGTGATCGGCAAGCAGATCCCCGAGGCGCCGCACGAAGTCTTTCTGGTGCTCGACGCGACCACTGGCCAGAATGGCATCAGCCAGGCCAAGCACTTCTCCGAGGCCGTTGACGCCACCGGCATCGTGCTGGCCAAACTCGACGGCACCGCCAAGGGGGGGGCCGTCGTCGCCATCTGGCAGGCCATGCAACTACCGGTCAAGTTCGTCGGCGTGGGCGAACAACCGGAGGATCTGATCCGCTTCGACGCCGACAACTTTGTCGACGCCTTGTTCGAGGGATTGCTCGGCACTTCCTGAGCAAAGTTGCGCGGGGCGCGCCGCAAATGACCGGCCCGACACCATGAAACGACTGACGCTGCTCTCTCGAGCCCTGACCCTCCGCTGTCCCGCCTGCGGCCAGGCCAGGCTCTTTACCGGCTGGTTCGCCATGCCGCAGGCTTGTCCCCACTGCGGGATGAAGTTCGTGCGCGAGCCCGGCTACTACCTGGGCTCGATCTACTTCAACTACGGCCTGACCGCGGTGCTGACGATGATCGCATTCTTCGGGCTGTACTTCCTTGCAGGCGTGCCGGCCGAGAGCATGAAGTGGCCGCTCGGGATCTTTTGCATGGTCTTCCCGCTGCTCTTTTTTCGTCGCGCTCGCGCGCTCTGGCTGGCCTTCGACGTCTATTGGGATCCGACGAGCGAAGAGAACGCGGGAAACCGCCCGGCCGCAGCCGATTCGGCGCGCTAGGGAGCGTGGAAAGGCCTGGCGTCGTCCGGAGCTGCCGGACCCCCAACATGGACGAGCGCGCTCTCCCGCGAGGTGCTCGCTATCGACGGGCAGGCGCGGGGCGTCAGACTTCGACCAGCTCGCGCTCCGGCGCGGCGACGACGGGGGCTTTCTGCTCGAGCGCGGCCTTCGCCTCCTGCTCGCGGCGAGCTTTACGCACCGCCAGATACATGTAGGTCGAGAAGCTCCCCAACAGCAGGAAGGGCATCGACATCATGAACAGAATGCTCCAGAAGTACCCGCGCACCGGGTCGCCCCCCGCCTGCTCGGTGTGCTCGAGCGCCTGCTTGCACAAGGGGCAAGCCTCGGCCGATGACGCAATGCCCACGATGGCGGCTGCCGCCACCACGGGGGCCAGAACGCGAAGCCTGTGAATGAGCGCCGGAATCCTGTTCATCATCACACCTCGGGAGTCGATGCCGGCGCCGCGGCGCCGCTCGCATTCATTGTAGGTTGCTCGGTCACTGGGGGGTAGAGGTGATAGAGCATGGCGTAAATCACCACCCCCGTTATGGATACGTAGAGCCAGATCGGGAAGGTCCACCGCGCCAGCCGACGATGCGCCGGGCGATTGTCTGCGAGCCCCTGATAGATCGTAGCCACCGCCAGAAACGGCACCGTCGCTGCCAGCAGCACGTGCGTCAGGAGCAGCGCATAGTAGACCTCGCGTACGGGCGAGGGGCCGCCGAAGCGGACGTGCCCGGCGTAGCGATGGTAGATTAGGTAACAGACCAAGAACACGACCGACACGCCAAACGCGGCGAGCATCGTCCGCTTGTGAGCCTGCTCGCGCCGTTGCTTGATGAGCACGTAGCCCACGACCAGCAGCACCGTCGCCAGCGCGTTGAGCGCCGCATTGACCGCCGGCAGGTCCTTCACTTGGAATGCAGCCATCAGGAGGGCGTTCGACATCGTCACTCGACTTTCGCGGTTGAGCCGCTCAGCTCGCGGACCTTCTTGGCTAATTCGGCCATTTCCGCGGGCGAGCTGTAGCTATAGGCTCCTCGCACTTTTCCCTCGCGGTCGACAAGCATCACGCGTCCCGTGTGCGTAGCGGGTGCGGCCGACACCAAAAAGCTCTTCTCGGCCACCCGCTCGATCGTCGCCTGCTCTCCGGTCAAGAATGTCCACCGCGCCGGATCGGCCGCGAAACGCTGCGCATACTCGGCCAGCACCGCGGGCGTATCGTGCGCGGGATCGACGGTAAAGCTCACGAACTGCACATCGGTGTCGCTCAGGTCCTGGGCGAGTCGAGCGATTTGCTGATTCAAGTTGAGGCAGAAGCCCGGACAGTTCGCAAAAAAGAAGCTGGCAACCCAGACTTTCCCCCGCAGTTGCTGCGACAGGAACGGCTGTCCCGCGGCGTCCACCAGTTCGAAGTCAACCACTGGATCCTGGGGCCAGACGTCCTCCTGGGTCGTCGATTCGGGCACGACACGGACCGTCGCCAGCGGCGCGTGCTGGGTGCGCCAGTAATAGACGCCGGCCAGCGCCAGGAATACCAGGCCCCAGAGCGCGAGCACGCCACGTTTCATTGCAAATCTCCCGCAGTGCGGCGGCCGGCCGCTCGCCAGGCGAGCCCGCTGGCCGCGATCAGAAAGGCACCCGTCACCAGCGCGCTGATCAGCAAGCCGGGCACGCCGGGCGGCAGCGGCGGATCGGGCACGCCCAGGTACAGCAAGCGCCGCAGGCCGGCGACGCCGTACGTCAGCGGATTGAGCCGCACGATCCAGGCCAGCCAGCCCGACTCGACCGGAAAGAACGAGCCCGACAGGAGCCACATCGGAAACAGGATCACGCTCATCACGGCGTGGAACCCCTGCGTCGAATCGGTCGACCAGGCAAACATCGATCCCAGCGCGGTCAGCGCGACCGCCAAGACAAACATCCAGCCCACCACCGCCAAGGCCGCCAGCGGCCCCAGGCGGATTCCGACCAGCCAGGACAGGCCCAGGAACAGCACCGCTTGCGCCAGGGCCAGCGACGCCCCCCCCAGAATCTTGCCCAACACCATCGACCACCGCGGCACGGGCGCAACTAGGACCGACTGCAAGAATCCCTCGCGACGATCTTCAATGATCGAGATGGTCGTAAAGATCGCCGTGAACAACAGAATCAAGGCGAGGGTGCCAGGAAAGAAAAACTCGCCGTAACTCAGCTCCGGCGCCGCGGCGCTGGCGCCCGCCGGGCGGAAGGATGGATTCAATCCAGCGGCAAACACGATCCAGAACATGATGGGTTGCCCGATGGCCCCGAAGATGCGGTTCGGTTGTCGCAAAAAGCGGACCCACTCGCGGACCGCCAGCGTCCAGACCACGAGCCAGGGACGCGGCGCAGGCAGCGCTGTGGCCTGGTTCGAGGTCAGTGGGGACAAGGTGGCAACCATGAGCTCGGCTCTATGCGGCGTCAGCGGCCGACGCCTCCCAAAATCGGTGCCCGGTGCGAGCGATAAACACATCCTCGAGGCTCGGTTTTCCGAGGGTGACTGTCTCGATGCGCGGGCCAAACTCGGCGAGCAGCCGTGCGACCCACTCGGCCGCGTCGGCCGTTTGTAGCCGCACGTCGCCACCGATGACTTCGGCCGGCAAGCGAAACTTCGCGCGAATCGCTTCGGCCAGCCCCCGCGGATCAGGGCTGGCCAACGTCAGTGAATCTCCCCCCACGGTCCCGCGCAGCGCACTGGGAGTGTCGCAAGCCACAACCTGGCCGGCATGCAAAATCGCCAGGCGGTCCGATTTCTCGGCCTCGTCCAGGATGTGGGTGGTCACGGCAATGGTCACGCCCGAGTCGCGCGCGAGGCTGGTGAGGTAGCGCCACAGGTCGCTCCGCGCGGCGGGATCGAGCCCCGTGCTCGGTTCGTCCAGCAAGAGGACGCGCGGACGATGGAGCAATCCCTTGGCTAACTCGACGCGGCGGCGCAGTCCGCCGGAGAGCGCTTCGACGCGTTCCCCCGCCCGCTCCGCGACTCCCAGCCGGTCGAGCATTTCGGCGCTGCGGGCGCGGAGCTCTTGGCCGGAAAGTCCGTAAAGGTGCCCCTGGTGCCAGAGGTTCTCGGCCGCGGTCAGTTTTTTGTCGAGACTGGGAGCCTGAAAAACGACGCCGATCCGCTGCCGGACTTCGGTCGTCGCGGCGCGAACATCGGCCCCCAGGATCTCGATCTGGCCCGCCTGCAATGGGATGAGCGTCGAGAGCAGCCGAAAGAGCGTCGTCTTGCCGCTGCCGTTGGGACCGAGAAAGGCGAAGATCTCGCCTGGGGCGATCGACAAGGAAACGCCGTCGAGCGCTTGCCGGTCGCCGTAGCGATGTGCGACGTCGGCGATGCGAATGGCAGCCAGGCCTGAGCCGGCCGAGTCGATCATGGCAAACTACCTGTCC
>JAEUIK010000381.1 GCA_016793185.1 Planctomycetaceae bacterium
TGGCCAAAGTCGGCCAACCGCGGGGCCTCAACTTTCTTGGGAATGCCAAAGATCGGCAGCCGGCTCCAGGCGAACAACAGCCCCAACAGCGTCAACTGCAAGGCGATGCTATCCAGCGGCGGGCGCAGAATCCGCTGCAGCGGATTGCCGCTGGCGGGTCGCGGGTCCTCTTGGTAGATGCGGGCGTGCCGCGACGTGCTATCGAGAAAGTAAATGTTCTTCTTGGGAGGCCCGACCGTGTCGATCAGGTGCCCCGCCAGTTTCCGATGCTCGTGGTTGACCAGCATCAGGTTCAACAAGAGCGAACCGTTGGCGACGACGAGGAGTTGGCTTCTGCCGATGTCCTGGCGCGTCACCAACGCATCCCCCGCGGATGCGAGCAGCACTTCGGCGCCGGCGCTGGGCAGCAGCCGGCTGTGCAGTTTGATCTCGACCTTGGCCGGATCGACGTCGGCGAGCCATTCGGACCGCCCCTCCAGGCTCCGCACGTCGCGCGGCTGCGGCTGCAGATCGACCTCGTACCATTCCGCATCCGCAATCGGGGACTGCGCGCCGCGGCGGAGCAGAAACTCGTTCTTGGCGTCGGCCAGCTTCCGGCTGATCTCGGCGTACTGCGTACCCTGGGTTCCCTGGCGGATGTACTCCCAATAGGCGGGGGCCGCATCGAAATCGCGACCGACATAAATCAGCGTCCGGCCCGGCCGGGCGCGCAGCCAGGCTTCGAGCCAGTTGCGCACATTCGGGGCCGGCGCCTCGAAGTCGTCCGGGAACCAGACGATGACGTCCGCTTCGTTCTGGAGGCGCGGACTGAGCCAGGGCCAGCTGGCGACCTGATGTCCCGCTTCGGCGAACATATCCCCCAGCACCGACGCGCCGTTGACGCTCTTGGTGTTCGCCCGCCGACCGTACTCGGTTTCGATCTGACCGCAGCCCCCGCCGCCCAATGCGAGCAGCAGGCACAGCGCCAGCCGGGTGGTCGGACGAGAGGAGCTTCGGGCAACCGTGAGGTGCGTCATGGCGTCACCTGCCCGGTCAGGCGATCGAACTCGCCGACGCGATTCCAGCACGCTTCGAATTGCCTGCGATCGAGCGCGCGCCCACCGAAGAAGGCGGCTTCGAAGGCGACCATCGTCTGTTCCAACAGTCCGCGCACGGCCGGCGCCTCGCGCACCTCGCGCAGATACTGCCGGTTGGTCTTCCCCTTGGCCAGGCGGAGGAATTGCCGCTTGTCGAGCTGCACCAGCTCGTGGCTGAAGAGATAGACGATCGCCTGGCTGTAGCGGCCGGCCAGGTAGTGCCGCCGCGCTTCTTCCAGCAGGTCGAGCCCGCGCGCTTTGACGGCGAAGGGCAGCGCGGCGATCCGCTCGGCGTCGTCGATGGTCTGCAGGTCGGCGCCGGGGATGGCGGCGCCCGCTTGCCGGTTCTCGCGCCGCAGGTAGGCGCGGATCAGGAAGTAGGCCACAACTGCTAACAGCAGGGCGATCAGTCCCCAGACGAGCCACTGCACCCAGTCGAAGCTCCAGGAACTGCCGCCCCCCCAAGTCCAATTGGGCCAATCCCAGGTCTCGCGAACGCGCACCTTGCGGATGCCGTCGGAGGGGGCGTCGTACCAGGGGTACTGCCAGCCCGACCCTAGCGCGGCGCGCCCCTTGGCGACCGCCTCTTCGAGCGCGTGGGCGGGCGGCGCCGCGCACGTCGCGAGCAGCATCGCCCCACCGCCGACAAAGCGTCCCCGCGTGCTCATGCGACTTGCCTCGCGAGCCGCGCGGCTTCAGCGCGCATCTTGAGTTCGATTTCCCAGCCCTCGTTGCGAATGCGCAGGTCGAGGTAGCTCAGAAACCGGACGATCGTGAAGTATCCCAGCACGGTCCAGATCGCAATCTGCGGAAAAACGACGAACGTCGTCCAATCCGTGGTGTTGGTATCCCACAGGATCGCCCAGCCGCGCCAGAGCGTGAGCCAGATCGAGCCCATCAAGGCTCCCCCCAGCACCAGCGAAAAGATCCACCGGCCGAACAGCTCGCCGGTGCTGCGCGAGTGCAGCACCTGGTTGCGGTTGAAGGTGCTGGTGAGCGCCGGATGGCGCGACGACTTGCGCACGGGGTTGCGCTCCAGCAGGATGATCTCGTTGAGAAAGGGCCAACTGCCGTACAGCACCAGCCAGGTGATGATCCACGGGAGCAGCAACGCGCGGATGACGAGCTGAAAGAGAAACATCTGCGGCAGCGAACGGACGGCGTCGGCCGCCAGTTGCCGAGGGCTGGGACGCTCGACGAACATTGCCTGGCCCAGGTAGAGGGTCGTTAGCATCGCCACCCAGGGAACTTCCATGATCAAAAGCAGCGCCAACTGAAATCCGCTGCCAAACAGGGCCTCGACGACTTGATCCTCGGTCAACCCCGATTCGAGCTGGTAGGTCACGCTGTCGCCGAGCAGCCAGATATTGAGCGCCGCCGCCGGCACCGCACCGAGCATCCAGGTGACGCACAACGCCGGCGCATGTGTCCGCAATACCCGCAGGGCCAGGTCGAGCAGGTCGCCGAAGCTGCGCTCGCGGATCGCGATCCGTGTCTGATCAAGTTGCAAGGCGGTTCCCCTGCGGATTCCCGTGCAGGACGAAGTACAGCACCAGGATCGCGCTCGAGGCCACGGCGATCGCGGCCTTGAGGGCGTAGGGCAACTGGCTGGGAGAAATAAGCCCTTCGATGCAGGCCGCCAGAAAGAACAGAATCATCCCCAGCACCACGGTGGGCATCGCCTCGCGCGTGGCCAGCCGGAGCGAGTCGTAGCGCGTCAACCCCTTGGTATCGACGATCGCAAACCCCAGACGCATGCCGGCCGCCGAGCAGATGACGATCGCCGTGAGCTCGAAGGGTCCGTGTGCGGTGACGAACTGAAAGAAGTTATCGCGGACGGAAGTCGTCGCCATGTAGCCGAAGACCGAGCCCAACAGGATTCCGTTGCTGATGGTGATGAGCAGTCCGCCGACTCCCAGCAGCAGCCCGAAGGCAAAACATTGCAGCCCGATGCTCGTATTGTGCTGCACGTAGAAGCCGACCGACATCGAGCCGGCGTTGAGGCCCTTGCCCGAGATGGACTGCGAGTGCATCTCCTCCATCTGGTTGAGCCCCTCCTGGGTCCAGATGCTGGCGGCGAAGTTGGGCGAGACGTAGCTCAAGAACATCGTCGCCAGGAAGAAGCCCCAGAAAACCACGAAGGCCAGCCGCAGGCAGTTGTCGTGATACAGCCGCTGGGGCAAGGCGACGAGCATCTCGTGCGTCCAGCTCGAAAGCTGAAACGAGCGGGCGCGGTAGAGCTGGTTATGGGCTCGCCCCACCAGTTGATGCAGGTAGCTGACGGTATTGGGTGGAAGCTGGTAGGCGTCGGCCAGGGCCAGATCGGCGCACGCGCCTCGGTAGAGCGCCGCGAAGCGCGTGATCGCCCGGGCCCCCAGCCGCCGCTGGCGGCGCGACTCGAGTTGCACGCACACCCCTTCCAGCTCGCGCCAGTTCTCGCGCCGCTCGGCCAGCAGCTCGGCAACTCTCATGGGCCTTGCTCCGACGGTGACGCAGGGCTCGTGCCGGCTAGATGCGTGGCCACCACGGCCGCGGCGGCGGGCTCGGGCACGAACACGGCCGCCGGCGCGGGCATCCCTGCCGCAGCCTGTCGGGCGTGCGGCGCGGCGACGGCAAAAGGATTCGTACCGGCGGCAGCCTCCGTCTCGCCAAAGAACGCCCGCTGATAGACGGCGCACAACAAGTGATCGACGTTTGTCGTCGGCGGCAGCCCAAACTGTTCGCGCAGCGGCTCGCCCACGTGCCGGGCGATCTGGACCCGCCGACTCCAGGGGATGCTGGGGCGCCGCAGCACGTAGCTCGACAGCGCCACCCCTAGCGTGCGGCTCACGCTGAAGTTGGGGGGAATGGCGGCAACCAGCGCCAGGACCTCAGGCTCGACGATCCGGGCGACGCCATACCGATACTGCGGCTCCTCGACGATCACCATCGTACCGCAGGCCACGTCGCCGAGCCGCTGGAAGCGCTCGGTCAGAATCGCCGAGAACAGCCCGAGCTGGTAGGTGTAGAGCGGCAGCAGATCGACCGCCCTGAGCAAATTGCGCAAGATCGCCTGCAAGGCGTTGATCGGCTGGCCGTCGACAGAGATCACGCGCAGGCGGAGGATGCGCTTGCCCGGGGTTTGCCCATTGAGCAGGGTTTCGAAGATCCCGCCGTAGAACCAGTTGACGAAAAAAAAGAACACCAGGAAGGCCCCGATTCCGCCCCCCGGCATCGACGCCAGGCTCCCCGCCAGCACGAGCAGCAGAAACCCCCCGACGATGATGACCCCCTGGATCATCAAGTCGAAGAGATAGGCGGGGAGGCGCTGAAACGGGCCGGCCACGCGGTATTGAAACGCGATGTTCTCGGGGGTGACCATCTCGAAGTGCGTATCGAGCTGCCGGCCGGGTTGCGCCATGGAGTTCGCTTTCGCACTTCGGAGAAAAAGCCGCCAATCGCCTGCCTCGTCGGAAAGGCCTTCTCGCGCATGGTCCCGCGGAAGCAGCTCTTCCCGTGCCAGGCTAATTATTCGCGAGGAGGGAATCCCCCGCAAGCGACCGGCATTCGTTCCGCGCCGCCGCGGGCCGAATTCGCCGCGCCAGCGCCTTTGCCCAACTCCCCCCGCTGCGGTACAAACGAGGGCGACTCGCACCGTGGGGCGAGCGATCGAATTGGGAATCTACGAGGTAGCTACGCGTGAAACTCGCAGGCAAACGGGCGTTGATTACCGGAGGAGGATCGGGCATCGGCCGCGCCATCGCGCTGTTGTTTGCCGGCGAGGGGTGCCAGGTGGCCATTGCCGGCCGCCGGCTCGATAAGCTCGAGACCGTGGCCGCCGAATACCGGGGCACCCCCAGGATCCTGACCCACGCGGTCGACGTGGCTGATCGAACAAGTGTCGACGCGCTCTTCGCGTGGGCCGCCAGGGAGCTGGGGCCTATCGATATCCTCGTCAACAACGCCGGCATCAATCTGCCCAAGCGGACGATGTCGGAGCTGGCGCCCGAAGATTGGGACCGCCTGCTCAGCGTCAACGCGACCGGCGCCTACAACTGCCTGCGCGCCGTCTTGCCGCAGATGCGCGAGCGCGAGGATGGACTGGTGATCAACATCTCGTCGATCTCGGGCAAGCGCGCCGGCGTGCTCGGCGGCGTCGGCTACAACGCCTCGAAGTTCGCGATGACCGCCCTGGCCACGACTGTGGCTGTCGAAGAAGCGCAGCGCCGCATCCGCGTTAGTTCGATCTTCCCCGGCGAAGTGGAGACGCCGATTCTCGAACACCGCCCCGTGCCCGTGAGCGCCGAGCGCCGGGCTCAGATCCTGCAGCCGGAGGACGTCGCCGCGGCGGCCTTGATGATCGCCCTCCTCCCACCCCGGGCGCACGTGCCCGAGCTGGTGATCAAGCCAACGGTGCACGAGTACGTGTAGTGCCTCGGTTCTCCAACGAGTAGCCGAATCGGCAACACCGCTCCCTCGCGAGCCCCGGGCCTCAGGCCCGGGGAGATCGACCCGCGATCGGCGCGACCACGGGAAGTGGCTCCGGGGGCCTGAGGCCCCCGGCTCGATCGATGTGGAGAGTTTGCGGTCTCTCCGAAACTAGCTGGGTCAGACGTGGTGCCTAGCGCTCGCTCGGCACCAGCAGGCGATCCGAGAGGTAGCGGAGGATGTCGCGGATGGAAATCACCCCGGCGACGCCCCCGTCATCGAGGACCGGCAGGTGGCGATAGCCCCCCAGGTCCATCTTGTGCAGAGCAATCGCAATGGTGTCGGTCGCGCGGACGATCTCGGGATTGGGGGTCATGAACTTGCTGACCGGTTGCGCGAGCAAGTCGGCGTAATCGACGTTCAGCTTGAAGAGCGCGTCGCGCTCGGTGAAGACCCCCTGCAGCACGCCCTCGTCGACGACCAGTGCGCACCCCATCCGCTGATCGACCAGCAATTGCAGCACTTCGCCGATGGGGGTCGTGGAGCGGACCGTAAACGGCGGCTGCGGGAACAGGACCCCGATGCGGTCCTTGACGATGCACTGCTCGATCGGCGTGGCCGCACGCGGCTTGCTCAGAAAGCTCAGCGGCTGCCGGCACTCCTCGCACTCGTCCTCGCCGTCGATATTCTCATGCTCGCAATAGGGGCAAGTCGTCATGGCCCGATCCTCCGACAACAGGCAAGCTCGATTGCTCCTCGCCGCTCCATCTGAAACGTCTCATACAAAGCGGCGGAAGTCAACCAAAAGCGGGGACCGCCGACGAGCTCTTCGCGCGGCGGGCGGTTACATTAATGACAGCACCCGCGGCGCCGGCGCGCCGTCGGGGCGTGCCGGCTGCCGGCGCCCACAGTCACCTCCCCCGCCGGGGGTGGTGGCCCGCTGAGGAGTTGTGATGATTCCAATCACGGCCATCTTCGAAACGCATCTCACCGTGGCCGACCTGCCGCGTGCCAGGGACTTCTACGGACGCGTCCTGGGGCTCGAACTGGCGCGCGTCTTCGACGAGCGGCGCGTCGCCTTCTATTGGGTCGGAGCTCCGGGTCGGCAGATGCTCGGGCTCGGGGAGGCGGGCTCGGGGCCGCAACGGCTGAGCCTGCACACGGCCTTTCAGGTGGCACTGGCCGACTTGCTGGCTGCGCCCCCGCTGCTCCGCCAGGCCGGGGTCACGCCCCTCGATTTCGCGAACCAGCCGACCGACGAGCCTGTCGTCCTGGCGTGGATGCCGGCGGCCTCGCTCTACTTCCAAGATCCCGACGGCAATCTGCTCGAGTACCTTTGCCTCCTGCCCGACGCGCCCCGGCCGGAGCTGGGGGTGCTCGCCTGGAGCGACTGGCAGCGGCAGCAGGGCGCAACCCCCTAGAAAGCAGAGCGTGCGGCATGTTTCAGATCGAGCCCATCGGCTATGTGCGCAACACGCGCAGTCAATTGCTCGACGACGACTGGGATCGCGTGCCGGCGCGCATCGAACTGGTCGAGTCGCTCCCTCCCGAAGCGCTCGAGGGCCTCGAGGAATTCTCACACGCCGAGATCATCTACCAGTTTCATCGCGTCGCCGACTCGGCCATCGAGCGCGGAGCCCGGCACCCCCGCGGGAATCCCCACTGGCCGCGCGTCGGCATCTTCGCCCAGCGCGCCAAGGACCGGCCCAATCGCATCGGCGCCACGATCGTCGAGATCAAGCGCCGGCAAGGACGCGTGCTCGAGGTCGCGGGTCTCGACGCCATCGACGGCACGCCGGTCCTCGATATCAAGCCCGTGATGGCCGAGTTCCTCCCGCGCACGCCCGTCCGTCAGCCCGACTGGTCGCACGAGCTGATGCAGAATTACTGGAACGCTTCGGGCGGGTCGTGACTTAGTTCTACGAAGAGGGAGAAACCGCAGATGACGCCGATTTCGCAGATGGGTCAAGAGGTCTCCGCATCTGCGTCATCTGCGAAATCTGCGGTTACATGTCTTGGTATTCGGTGACCCAAGCGAAGCTCAAACGGCTTATTTGTCCGCGTCCGGCTGCGCTGGCTTGGCTGGCTTGTCGTCGTCGCGGCTGGCAGCGCCGGCCGACGAGATCAGGTCGCGGACGTTCGGTTTCTCTCCCTGGGGCGTTCCCCGCGCGATTACCTGCATGACCTGCAGCATCACGGCGGGATCGCTCAGTTGGTCTTGCATCGACTTGCGGAGCGCCTTCTTGAGGGCGTCGCGGTTGCCGGCGTCGGGATCACCGATCAGCCGAAACGCGCAGATGCACATCTCGTCGGTCGTCATCTCGCCGAAGCGCACGCGCGCCGGGGGCTGGTTCGGGTTGTACGGATTCGCGGCCGAATTGTCGTACCAGGCCTCCAGGTCGAAACGCGTCCCCGCCGGCAGCTTGACCGGCTCGCGGTAGAGATACTGCTCCTGCCAATTGAAGTTCCACTTGCTCCAGACCAAGGGCACCTGCGCGCCGTCCGGCCGAGTGGCCACCACCTTCATCTCGGTGCCGATCATATGCATGTGCGGTGTCACGTCCAGCAACTCCAAGTCAACCGGCGTCGTGAAACTGTACTGCATCTTGTGACCCGCCTCGCCCGGGGGGATATCGACCTTGAAGTCGATCAGCGCCAGCCCCGAGACGAACTTCTCGACCGGCTTGTCGGCGAAGTACACGCCGACCTGCGAGCGGTCGGTTTCGGCTTTGCCGCTCGGATGGTAGTGCAGCTGCATCGCCAGGTCCGAGCCCTGTTTGAGGTGTTGCCCGATGCCCGCCGGGAGGAAGCGCGGCGTGTAGCCGGGGGCCCAGAACCCGAGCGTGCCCGAGGGCTGGAAGCCGCCCGTCAGGAAGCCCTCGTAGCCGGGCTCCGGATCCTCCAGATCGCGCTTGCGGGCCATGCCGCTGGCATCGAGATACAGAATCGCGTGATGCACCACGCGGGGATTGCCCGGGCGGAACTCGACCGCCCTGACCACCTTGTCCTCAGGAATGTCGATCGGAATCACGAAAAAACGGAAGCTGTCGGGACCGTCGGCTGGGACATGGAATTCCTGTTCCATCGCCAGCACCAGGTCGGGCTTCCCGAGTTGCCAGCCCTCGGTGAATTGGGGTAGCCGCGGCAAGTCGGCCTCGTCCCCCCGCGGCGCCTCGGCCTTGGCCCAGGCCGCGATCAATTCGATCTCGCGATCGCTCAACCGGCGATCGCCGCGGAAATGGCCGACCTCGGGACGGGCATGCCAGGGGGGCATGAGACGCGCGCCGGTCACTTCGGCCAGAAATTCGGCCCGCTTCGCCGCGTCCTCGTAGCTCACGAGCGGAAATGGCGCGACTTCCCCGGGCCGATGGCAGCCAACGCACCGCGCGTACAGGATCGGCGCAATATGGCGGGCGTAGGTGACTGTGGCGGGCTGCGCGAACGGCTGCAGCTTGCACCCGACCGGCTCGGTTCGCACCGGGGTGGGCTGCTGGCCGGCCACCACGGCAGTGAGCGCGTCGAACAGGTTGCGCTCGCGCGCTTGCTCGCGCCGCCGCCCCACCGATGCGAACTGGTCATCGATGCGGCCGCGGTAGGCGAGCCCCCCTCGGGAGTCGAACACAAACGCCTCGGGGACGTGGGTGGGCTTGCAGACGCCGGCAAGCAATCCCGCCGTGTCGAAGAGGAGCGGGAACTCAATCGCAAACTCGCGGCGATATGCTTCGACCTTGTCGCGCCCTAAGGCCGGATCGGCGACGACTCCATAAAACTCGACCGGCGCGGCAGCGAACTGCCGGGCAATGCGGTTCAGTTCGGGAAGATACTGGTTCGAGATCGGGCACTCCGGCGAGAGGAAGACCAGCGCGACTCCCCGGCAGCTATCGCTGTCGCCGAGCTGATGATTGCGCCCCTCGAGATCAAGCATCCGCAGGCCGAGGACTCCCGCGGAGGCCGCCGGCTCGCCGACCGCGGTGGGAAGGGCCGTCAGCAGCGAGCACGTGAACAGCGCGGCGGCGAGCATGCGGAGCGACATGGGAATCTCCCAGGAGGCAATAGTTAAAATGACTGATTGGTCATTATGCTAGGCGTTTGCTCCGTTGTCTGCAAGGCTTTTCTGTCGGGGGGCGGAATTTGTGGTGAATAATCCTGGTTTAACGCTAGAATAGAGCCGGGTACCGACGCTGCGGGTCGGAGTTTCAGACGCGACCCATTAGTCATTTAGAGGCCGTGATGCCGGTTGTTTCCGAGTCGGTCCTGGCCGCCAAGCGCGAGGCGATTCTCACCGCCGCCGTGGCTCAGTTTGCGCAACACGGCTATGCTGCCACCGAGATGGAGACGATCGCCGCGGCCGCGGGCGTGGCCAAGGGAACGCTCTACCGCTATTTCAAGAGCAAGGAGGAGCTCTTCCTGGCGGCCGTCGATCGAACCTTCGAGAGGCTGACGGAGTTCGTCTTCGAGGCGATCGTCTGCATCGATGAGCCGGTCGCCATTGTGCGGACCTCGTTTCGCGCGATCGCGCGATTCCTGCAACGGAATCCGCTGGTGCTCGAGTTGCTGGCCGAAGAACGAAGCGTCTTTCGCGACCGTCCCCCCCCGGCACCTCTTCCACCGCAACAAGAGTCGCCCCTATTTTGCCGAGATCGTCCGTCGCGGGATCGAGCAGGGAGTTTTTCGCGACGTCGACCCGAACTCGGTCGTGCAAACCCTGGTCTACCTGATGCAAGGCCTGATCCTCGGCAGCCGGCAGGAACGCAATGTCGACGAGCTCGTCAAACGGGCCGAGGACGCGGTCGAGCTGGTGCTGCACGGGCTGTTGCGGGATCAAGGTGGATGATCGATCATTCCCACGCTTGCCGCCCTGTGGATATCCGACGCGATGAGCGCTTGCGGGCAAGATAATTGCTGTGCTGACGCGTGCCTGAGACAAGGATTCGCAGGTGGGACTTTTCAGTTGGCTGCGAGCAAAGCCTGATCAACAAGTGGCTTCGCCCGACGTGGTCTGGCTCACGCGGTCGGCCCAAGTGATGGGCATTGCGACCCGCTTGCAGGAACTCGTCGCGCACGCCGGGACAAAGAGCGCGGTGCTGCTGGTGCCCCATTTCCTCGACAATTTGCCCAGCCTCGAAGCAATTGCAGCGGCGGGGGAGTGGCGCGACTTCACGGCGACCGCGTTAGCCGAAGACCTGGCTCGGCTCGATTCGCTGTCGTCGCTCAACGAGACGCACCGTGTCGAGATCCTGGTGGTGGAACGCCATCCGCTGCGGTCTCGCGACGAAGCCATCGTCGATTTTGCCAGAAACCTTCCCTGCCGATCGCGCGCGACGTTTCACATGTCGCTCGATGACGCGCTGCTGCGAGAATTCAGCGGCGAATGGACGGCAAACGTGCTGCGCAAGCTGGGGATGAAGGAGAGTGAGCCGATCGAGAGCAAGATGGTCGCGCGGAGGCTGGCGGCGGCGCAGCACCAAATCGAATCGCGCGTAGGTCGCGAACTGCCGGCGAGTTCGACCCAGGAATGGCTGGAACTCAATGCTCCGCCGCGCTCGTGAGTGACACCAGTCGCAAATCGTCAGGACACACACCGAAAGCAGGTAGTCATCGATGACCGACGGAATCGACGTTCTCGAAGCCGATTTGTATCGCGCGGACCATCAGCAGGCGATCGTCGCCTTGACCGCGGCCTACGCGCTCGATCCGATGGGGAACAACGGTCCCCTGCCGGACGACGTGCTGGCGCAGCTCATTCCCGGACTGCAAGCCCTGCCGACATCGATCGTCTTTCTGGCCTACGCCGGCCGCGAACCGGTGGGAATCGCCACCTGCTTTCGCGGCTTCTCGTCGTTTCTCGGCAAGCCGCTGATCAACATCCACGACCTGGCGGTGTTGCCCTCGCATCGCGGTCAACACATCGGCCCGCG
>JAEUIK010000053.1 GCA_016793185.1 Planctomycetaceae bacterium
TGCGCTGCAAGCCCGCTTCCTCGACGATGCCGAACAGCAGCATTCGATCATCATGGGCTGCTACGGCATCGGCGTGAACCGCATCCTGGCCGGGCTGATTGAAACCAAGCACGACGAACAGGGAATCGTCTGGCCGATGTCGCTGGCGCCGTACGAGGTGATCCTCGCCCCGCTCAACGTCACCCAGGAAGACGTGATGCAGGTGGCCGAGAAGCTGCACGAGACGCTGGCCGCGGCGGGCGTCGACGTGCTGCTCGACGATCGCGACCAGCGCGCCGGCGTGAAATTCAAGGATGCCGACCTGATCGGCATCCCGCTGCGCGTGGTGATCGGCGGCCGGAGCTTCAAGGATGGCAAGCTCGAGGTCAAATGGCGGTGGGAGGCCGAGCCGATCCTGATCGACCTCGACGGGGCGGCTGAGACGCTCGACCAGATGGTCCGCGCCGCCCGCGATGCGGCCTTCCCGCTGCAGAACCTGGCGCAGAGCAGCGCGGGCAGCTGTTAACGTGGCTCCGCCGACGTGAGTCTGCGGCAGTTTTTGACTGTTTTTGGGGCCGGTGATAAAGTCAGGGTATGAGCCACGTCGTCGACAACAACGCCTTCGAACGCGGAACGGATCCGCTCTTTAAGATGCTGTCCGCCGAGCAACTGCGACAGCTTGTCGCGATCTCGCCCGATCACGATCTCGAGCGACGGATTACCGAGTTGGCTCAACGGGCGAGCGACGGTCGGCTTGGCGACGAGGAGCGCGCCGAGTACGAGGGCTACGTCCGGGCGAATAACCTGTTGGCCGTCCTCCAAGGCATTGCCCGGCGGCGCCTCAATCCCAGTCCCGACCGGGCAGCTCCGTGATTTCGGCAGCAATGCGGGCGTATGTCGTAGAACGCGCCGCCCAGCGCTGCGAATACTGCCACCGCCACCAGGAGGACTCTCCACTCGCCGCATTACAACTCGAACATATTGTCCCGAGAAAGCACGGCGGCACTGATGATGTCGACAATCTGGCTGCAGCCTGCCTCGACTGCAATCTACGCAAGGGTCCCAACCTCACCGGCGTCGACCCCGACACGGGTCAGATCACTCCCTTGTTCGATCCTCGTCGCCAAGAATGGACGGACCACCTCCGTTGGGACGGACTGGAACTAGTCGGGCTGACGGCAATCGGGCGGACGACTATTCGGGTTCTGGACCTCAATTCAGATGATCGTATCGAGGTTCGACTCTGGTCGATTCACTCACAGAGTTAAAGAGTGTTTCGCGAGTTTAATCCGCCCATGGGCAATGCCACTTCCCCTCTCCCCGTCATGCCCATCCTGGTGGCCTTCAGCCGCCACGGCGATGCGCTCGAGTGGGGTCGGGCTCAGGCCGAGACGGCCTGGGGATCAATCGCGGTCGCCAGCCCCCGGCTCGATTTTGCCGAAACCGATTATTACCAAGCGAGCATGGGGACCGAGCTGCTGGTCGAGCTGTGGGGATTCGACCGTTTGATGCCCTGCGAGGAGCTGGTCGACCGCAAGCTGCAAACCAACGACTGGGAGACCGCGTATGCTAAACTGGGCAAACACCCGGAAGCTCGGCCGCTGAACCTCGATCCCGGCTATCTCATGCGCGGCAAATTTGTACTCGCCTCGACCAAGGACCACTCGCACCGCCTCTACCTGGGGCGCGGAATTTTTGGCGAGGTGACGCTTGGCTTCCAAGGGGGGAAGTGGATCGAGCGCGACTGGACCTATCGCAACTATCGCCGCCCCGACTATCACCAGTTCCTCACGGCTTGCCGGGAGCGACTCAACCAGCGCCTGCGGGAGGAACCCCGCGCGTGAGCTGGCTCGTCGCCGGGGCTCTGTTGCCGAGCCTGCTCATCGCCTGGATCGCGGGCTATGGGGTCCGCTCCTACGCGCCCCGTCTCGGGCTCGTCGATCAGCCCGGTCATCGCAAAGTTCACAAGTCGGCCACGCCGCTCGGCGGCGGGCTGGCGATCTGGCTCGGCGTCGTGGCTCCCTTTGTGCTCGGGTCGCTGGTGGTCGCCATGCTCGGAACCGAGGCGCAGGCCGCCTGGCTGCCCGAGTTCGTCGCGCCCCATCTGGCCGGCCTGCGGCAACAGCTTCCCAAGCTCTGGACCGTGCTGGCCGGCGGAACCGTCTTGATGCTGCTGGGCCTGGCCGACGATCGCCGCGGCGTCGATTGGAAGCCGCGGCTGGCGATCGAGTTCGCCGTCGCGGGGTTCATGGTCTGGCAAGGCTGGCGGCTGTCGTTGTTTATCGACCTGCCCTGGCTGACCGCGCTCTTGAGCGTGTTATGGATCGTCACGCTGGTGAACTCGTTCAACTTGTTGGACAACATGGATGGGCTCTCCGGCGGCGTGGCGGCAATCGCCAGCTCGATTCTGGCCGCGACGATGCTCACCACGCCCGACCCCGGCACGAATCAGCCGCAGCTCTTCGTCGGCGGATTCTTGCTGGTGCTGGTTGGGGCGCTGCTCGGGTTTCTGCTGCACAATCGGCCCACGGCGCGGCTGTTCATGGGAGACGCGGGGGCCTACTTCATCGGCTATCTGATTGCGATCGCCACGATGATGGCGACCTTCGCCGGCGGCAGCGCTCCGCGCCATGCGATCTTTGCTCCGCTGTGCGTCTTGGCCGTGCCGCTGTACGACCTGGTGTCGGTCGTCGTCATCCGTCTCCGCAGCGGACGGAGTCCGTTTGTCGGCGACACGAGCCACTTCTCGCACCGGCTGGTCGACCTGGGGTTGAGCAAACCGCAGGCGGTACTGACGATCTATCTGACGACGGCCGCGACGGGGCTCGGCGCGTTGCTGCTGTACCAGGTCGACGCTTTCGGGGCGAGCGTGATCGGACTGATGGTGGCGTCCGAGCTGGCCGTGATTGCGATTCTCGAAGCCACGGCCCGCGCGCGGCGCGAACCCTGAAAGCGGCGAACTCGATGCACGCGCGCCGGAACCAAGCACGACCCACCGCCCCAACTGCCCGCGGGTCGTCGGTGCGCGCGCCGGCTCCCGCGCTGCCGCTGGCCGACACCGTGCGCCCCTGGTTGCTGGCCGGGGCAGCGGCGCTGTTCGTCGCGCGCCCGCTCTGGCCCAGCGATGTCGCGACCCTCGGGGGAGCCGGGATCCCGGTCGCGATGGGCTGGTTGTTGCTCGTCGCCCTCTGGTGCGCGGCCGGCTTGCGTGACGGCCGCCTGCCGGTCCAACTCCACTGGTTCGATGGCTTGCTCGCAGCGCTCGTCGCCTGCTTCGTGGCGACCGGCAGCTGGACGGCCTGGCACGGAGCTCCTCGCCCGGCGGTGAATGTCGTGTGGGAGTGGACCGCGCTGGCCGCGGCCTTCTGGCTCGTGCGGCAGCTCTTGCGCCGCGGCGACGAAGCGCGGGCGCTGGTCGTCGTCATGATCGGCCTGGCCGTCGCCGAGGCGAGCTTCGGACTTGAGCAATACTTTGTCAGCCTCCCCGCCGACCGGGCGGCGTTCGCGGCCGATCCCGACGGCGCGCTCCGCAGCCTCGGCCTCTGGTTTCCGCCCGGCTCGCGCGAACGGTATCTCTTCGAGCAGCGACTGGCGAGCACCGAGCCGTTCGGCACCTTCGAGCTGGCCAACTCGCTGGGCGGATTCCTGGCCACCTGGCTGGTCGTGGCCGGTGCCGCGATCACGTTGCGCCCCCGCGAAGAACGTCAAGGGTGGGGGCTGCGCGAGTACGTGCGGTACCTCGCCCTGCCGCTGGCCGTCAGCGCGATGCCGATGTTGGCAACGGTGATCCTCTGTAAGAGCCGCAGCGCCCTGCTGGCCGTGACCGTCGGCCTCGTCGGAATCGCGATCCTGCATCTCGCCGGCGCGGTCGCTTCGCGCCGAGCACTACTGATGTTCGCGGGCGGCGTGCTGTTGGCGCTTGGCGGCGCGGTGCTCTTCGGCGCCCTGACCGGCGCGCTCGACGTCGAGGTGATCAGCGAGATCCCCAAGTCGTTCAGCTACCGCTGGGAGTACTGGCGCGCCTCGGCGGCGCTCTTGCGTGATCATCCCTGGAGCGGCGCGGGGCCGGGGAATTTTCGCGACGTCTACACGGCTTACAAACTGCCCGAGGCCAGCGAAGAGATTGCCGACCCGCACAATTTTGCCATCGAGGTTGCCACTAGCGCTGGCTGGCCGGCCCTCTTGGCCCTGCTGGGACTGTTGGGAGGCGTCTCCGCGACGGTCGTGGCGGGGGCCCTGCGGCGAGCGCCGGGTGATGGAGCTGGCGACGCGAGCTCGTCTTCGTCGGCGGTGCGCCCCATCTTGATCGGGGGATTCGCCGGGTTTGTCTTCGCGCTGCTTCTCCCGTGGGTGGTGGGGCCGGTCATTACAGCGCCGCTCTCGCTGGGAAAATTCGTCAGCGGCAGCGGCGCGTTGGCACTGATCGTCGCCTTGTGGCGGCCCTGGATCCGCGGGGGAGAGATGCGGCCGCTCGTTCCGGCCCTGGGAGCGGCGGCGCTGCTGGTCAACTTTCTGGCAGCGGGAGGCATCGGATTCCCCGCGACCGCCGGTTCGCTGTGGCTCCTTTTAGGTTTGAGCGTGGGCTTGGCCGATTTGACCCGCGCGCCGCGCTGGCTGAATCGACCGGGAACCATCGCGGCCAGTCTGTTGGCGTGCGCGGCGGCCGTCTTGGGCTACGCGACGGCCTATCAGCCCGTGATCCGCGCGGCCCAAGCGGTCGCCCAGGCCGAGTCTGAGCCAGCGCAGGCCGAGACCTGGCTCGACGCCGCGAGCCAGGCGGATCCGCTCGATGAACAACCGTGGGCACGACTGACGGCACTGCGCTTCGCGCGCTGGCAACAGGAGCCGACGCCCGGCAACTGGGAGAGCTTTGAGCAAAGTGCCCAGCACCTGCTGATGCTCCGCCCCCGGCACAGCGCCGCCTGGCTCTTCGTGGGAGATTGTCGCCGCAGCGCGGCCCAGCGGTCGGGCCGGCGGGAGGATTGGGACGCGGCGCTGGCCGCCTACCGGCGGGCGGTCGAGCTCTATCCGAACCATGCCCTGCGGCGTGCTAGGCTGGCGATCGCACTGGCCGACGCCGGCGACCCGGCGGCTGCTGGGGCGGAAGCCCGGGAAGCTGTGCGACTGGACGATGCCACGCCGCACGTCGACGTGAAACTTTCCGACGAGCTGCGGCAGACCGTCGAGCGCTTGCGTGCTCTGGGCTCGCCGTAGAGTTCGTGCAGCGCTTCCGGCCCGAGGGGCGTCGAACGTACAATTCACTAAGGCCCGCCGGGATCGTCCGGCGGCTGGGAACCTGGGCGAGAAGTGGCGAAATTCGTATGCGCATCCTCTTGAGTTTGTTGGTGGTGATCGCGTTGGGCCTGGCGGGCGGGATCGCCCTGGCGGTCGTCGAATATGGCGGCCCTCCGAAATCGGGGCTGGCGCTGGCGAGCCCTACCTCGCTCGAACTGCGGGCGGCCCAGATTGCGGCGGCCGCTGATGCCCCCCGCGCGCTGGTGCAGTCGGTCGACTTCGATTTTGGCAGCATGGAGCGCGGAACTTCCGGCTCGCACGAGTTTGCGATTCGCAATGGCGGCAGCTCGCCGTTGCTGTTGGAGCAGGGCGATACCAGTTGCAGTTGCACCCTGAGCGGACTCAATCAGAATTCGCTGGCGCCCGGCGAGTCGGGCACCGTCACGCTGAGTTGGACCGCCAAGGGAATCACCAACGACTTTCGCCACTGGGCCAAGATCCGCACCAACGATCCTTCCGCCCCGGAGATCGAGTTCGCGATTCACGGACGCGTGCTCGAAAGCATCATCTTGCAGCCCGAGCTGATTCGCTTCGACAAGCCGGCCGATACCGAGTGGTCGGGCCGAGCGCAGGTTGTGTCGCCCGTCTTGCCCGATCTGCAAATCACCGGCGTCGAGCTCAGCGATCCGGCATTGGCCGAGTTTTTTGCCGTGACGCCCACGCCCGAAACTCCGACGAATCCTGAGAACAAGAGCCAATGGTCCATCCAAGTGACCGTGAAACCCGGCTTGCCCTCAGGATCGATTCAGCAGAAAATCCGGCTCCTCACGAACTTTGCCGACCGCCCCGACCTGGAACTGACCGTCGCGGGGAACATCGAGAACGACATCCGCGTGCGGGGCGCACGCTGGAACGTGACCTCGGGCACGCTGAATCTGGGACAGATCGAAGCGGGGAAGGAAGCCGTCGGCGAGCTCAAGGTATTAGCACAGGGCGACAACCGGGATCAAGTCAAGTTGAGCGTCAAGGAGGTCCGGCCGTCGTACTTGCAGGTGGTGATCGGCGAACCGCAGGCATTGGCCGGAGGCCAGCGCTGGCAAATCCCGCTGACCGTGACGGTGCCTGCGGATGCCCCCGCGGCGAGCTATGCGGGAACCACGGTGGCGCCCGCGGCCCTGATCGTGCTGGAGACGAATCATCCCAC
>JAEUIK010000508.1 GCA_016793185.1 Planctomycetaceae bacterium
GCCGCGGCGCAAAGCTACTATCGCAAAGCGGCCGACACTTTCGTCAAGCTGCTGGACCAGAGTGCCAAAGACCCCAACTACTTGAGCGCCGCCGCCCAGAACGGAATCCGCATCCGCCTGGCCCGTTGCGAAAGCGGTCTCGGTGAGCACTCCAAGGCGCTGGAGCAAATCGAAGCCATTCTGGCCACCAACCCCAACACGCTTGAAGCCCAGGTGGCCGCGGCCGAAACCTACGAACGCTGGGGCGCAACCGACCCTGCCCAGTATCTGCGGGCCATCAACGGCCGTCCCCCGACGCCCCAGAACAAGGTCGACATATGGGGATGGAACAAGCTCGCGCTGCGCCTGCAGAAATACCCCAAGTACGCCGACCTCTATCGCCAGGCACGCTACCAGGTCGCCGATTGCAGCTACAAGCTGGCCATGGCCAAGAGCGGCAAGGAAAAGACCGACGGGCTCGCCAAGGCCGCGACCCTGATCGAAACCATGGCGCGGATCGACCCCAGCCTGGGAGGCGACGAGTGGCGCCCCAAGTACGATCAACTCCTCAAGACCATTCAGCGCGCCGCGGGGCGCAAGCCCGACGGGCTGGGCAAACCTCCCCCCTCGGCCGCGCAAACCACGGCGGCCGGCGCGTCGGGACGCTAGCTCGCGGGCGCAGCCCGGCGCCCCGTTCCTCGGGCGAACTTGGAAGGACGAACGCGATGCGAACTGCCGCTCGACTGCTACCGTTACTCGTCATCACGCTGACGCTCGCCGCGTACGCGCGTCCGGCGCGCGCCCTCGACAAGATCAAACTCACCAAGGGAACCACGGTCAATTGCACGATCCAGGAAATGAATCCGCGCGATGTGACCGTCAAACGCTCGAATGACGCCGTCGAGAAGATCCCGGTCAACGAGATCGAGTCGATCAGCTTCGATGGCGAACCGGCGCAGATGAATATCGTGCGCAGCGCCGCCCTCGGAGGGCGTTACGAGGACGTCCTCCGCACGCTCGAAAAAATCGGAGACGTGGAGCAGCTCAGTCCGAACGTGCAGCAGGACGTGCTCTTTTATCGGGCCCTGGCGGCCGCGCGGCTGGCGCTGGCCGGCGCCGGCGACATCTCAGCGGCTGGGCCGCAGCTCCGCGACTTTGTGCAGAAGAACTCCACGAGTTACCACTTTCTTGAGGCGACAGAGGTCCTGGGCGACCTGTTCACCGCGCTCGATCGTCACGACCTCGCCCAGCAACAGTATGAAGCGATGGAGCGCGGCGCGCCCTGGAACGACGTGAAGATGCGCGCCCGCATCGCCAAGGGTTATTCACTGCGGGCCCAGGGCAAAGCCGACCTCGCCCTGAAGGAGTTCGACGGCGCACTCGCCCTGGCCGGCGCCGAAAAGTCTCCCGGACTCGAGGCCCAGCGCCAGGCAGCCACGCTCGGCAAGGCCGCCTGCCTGGCCGATGGCCAGAAGCATGAGGAGGCGGTCAAGCTCGTCGAAACGGTCATCGCCGGCGCCGATCCCGAACAAGTCGAACTCCACGCCCGGGCCTACAACACCTTGGGGACCTGCCTGCGCAAGGCGGGCAAGAACAAAGAGGCTCTGTTGGCCTTCTTGCACGTCGATGTGCTGTACCCGGCGATTCCGCAGGCCCATGCCGAAGCGCTGCACAACCTGGTCGAGTTATGGCCCTCCGCGGGCAATCCGCAGCGCGCCGTGCAGGCCCAGGAGACCTTGAAGTCGCGCTATCCGAACTCCCCCTGGGCAAAAGGCTGAGCCGTCGTGGCGCCCGGCGGGGGGCGATCGCGGGCGGATAGGCCGATTGTGCGGATCGTGCCAACCGGCGAAGCCAGATGGGGCGCGAACCACGTGCGCCAACTGCGCGCCGCGCTTTACGACGCGCAGGGGAGGATTAGACTGTAAGTTCAGAGCCCAACGAGCGCTGCGCAACCGCGCATCCTCGTCGACCAGTTTCTCGTCCAGCCCTGTTCACAGGCCGCTCACTCTCGATGGAGTCCCGCATGCGTCTCGGGTCCCCCTGGCTGATCGACTTGCCGCTCCGCCGACCGTTGCTCTACACCCTGCTCTGCCTGTCGACCGTCTGGGGAGTCTGGTCGACGACGGGCACTCCGACGCGCGCCGTCGCGCAGGATCCCGCGGCCGAGGCGCCGGCCGACGCGCCCGCAGCCGCTCCCGCGCCCGCGGCAGCCAATGCTCCCGCGGCGAGCACGCCCGAGGCCCCGCCCGAGCGCAAGTCGCGCTTGCGTTGGTTCTACGACGCGCTGGGACTGTTCTATAGCCTGGTCTTTCTGGGTCTCTCCTTTGCGTTGGTCGCGTTGTTCGTGATGAACGTGTTGATGGCGCGACGCGAGAACGTCGTCCCGCAGACGCTCGTCGAAAGCTTCGAGCAGATGCTCAACGAAAAACGCTATCAGGAAGCGTACGAGCTGGCCAAGAGCGACGACACCTTCCTGGGGCATGTCTTGGCCGCCGGTTTGGGACAGCTCAAACGAGGTTACCCGCAAGCGGTCGAGGCGATGCAAGAGGTCGGCGAAGAAGAAAACATGAAGCTCGACCATCGGCTGGGTTACATCGCCTTGATCGGGACGATCGCCCCGATGGTGGGACTGCTGGGGACCGTCGACGGGATGGTGGCCTCGTTCACAGTCATCGCCGAGAGCTCGACGACGCCCAAACCCTCCGAGTTGGCGGCGGGCATTTCGACGGCCCTGGTCACGACGCTCGTCGGGCTCTGGCTGGCAATTCCCGCGATCGCCATCCACAACATCCTCAAGAACCGGATCTCGCGACTGGTGCTCGAGGTGGGCGTGGCCAGCGAAGCGCTGATGAGCCGGTTCTCCGAGATGGGCAAGAAATCCTAGCGGGCGATCCGGCCACGAGCGAGCAGCCAGCATGCGCTTTCCCACGAAATCGTCGAAGGCCGCCGAGGGCGACATGACGCCCATGATCGACATGACCTTCCAGTTGATCGCCTTCTTCATGGTCCTTATCAACTTCTCCGACGCCGAACAGAACGAGCGGATCACGCTCCCCTTGAGCTCGCTGGCCAAACCTCCGGATGCGCCGGCCGATACGCCGCTCACGTTGCAGCTCACCCGCGAGGGCACCGTCCTCTTCGCCGGTGACGAGGTTCCCTTGGCGGGCATCAAGCCCTTCCTGCTGCGCGAGAAGGAAGTCCTTACTCGCACCGACCGGAATCCGGCCGAAGCCACGGTCATCATTCGGGCCGACGCGGCGACCAAGACGGGCGTGGTCCAGGAGTTGATTCGCTCCTGTCAGGAGACCGGATTCGAAAAGTTCACACTCCGAGCCAAACAAGAAGAAGGATAAGCGCGCCGCGGCCGGATCCACGCGTACTGCCGACACGGGTTCCGCCTGTCATGCGTCTGCCTTTGCTCCTGAGTCATCTTCCATGCGAATTCGTCATCAAGCGTCGCACGGCGACGAAAAGATCGAGCTGCAGATGACACCGATGATCGACATCGTGTTTCAGCTGCTGATCTTCTTCATCATGACGTTCAAGATCGCGATGCCCGAGGGAGACTTCAATATCAAGATGCCGCTCGCCTCGAGCGCGCCCTCGATCGTCGACGAGATCCCGCTGCCACCCATCAACGTCCGCCTGACCGCGGGGCCGGACGGCAAGATTTCGTCGATCCAGATCGGCGAGCGGGCGTTGAAGAACTTCGACGAGCTCCACCAGGAGATCATCGCGCTCGTCGGCGCCGACGCCGGTCCCAGCGCCGTGGCCAGCGAGGCCGAGGTCGAACTCGACTGCGACTACAACCTCGAATACCGCTACACGGTCGAAGCGATCACGGCCATTTCGGGGCGCATCGTCGAGAACGCGATTGTGCCGTTGGTCGAGAAGGTGAAGTTCGCCCCCGCCCGGCCGCCGGGCTGAGTCGCAGCGCGGCCGGCTCGGATCTTTGATCTCGCGGCCGCCGTCTTGGGCCCGGCCCGCGCGCTCGTGAAGGTCGCTCGGGCCCGCCGGGCGCCTTAAGCCCGGGGGTGGAACTTGCGGTGGACCGCCTTGAGCCGCCCCTGATCGACGTGCGTGTAGATCTGCGTGGTGGCGATATTGGCGTGTCCGAGCATCTCTTGCACCTGCCGTAGATCGGCGCCGCCAGCCAGCAAGTGCGTGGCAAAACTGTGCCGGAGCGTATGGGGGCTGATCTTGCCCGAGAGCCCCGCTCGCGCGGTGTAACGTTTCAGGAGCTCCCAAATGCGCTCGCGGGCCAGGCGTTTGCCGCGGCGCGAGATCAACAACCAGGGGGGCGTGGGTGTGACGCCCGCCACCAGGCGGGGCCGCTCGTGCTCGAGATAGGCGCGAACGGCATCCGCCGCGCGGCGCCCCAGCGGGACGAGGCGTTCCTTGTTTCCTTTCCCTTTGCAGAGGCAGAAGCCCTCGGCAAGATGCACGTCGGACAGCTTGAGGAACGACATCTCGGACGCCCGGCAGCCCGTGGCGTAGAGCAGCTCGAGCATCGCCCGATCGCGGCGCCAGAGCGGGTCGCCCTGCGCGGGCGCTGCCAATAGCTTATCGAGAATTTGCGCCGTGAGGACGTTGGGGACGCGCCGCCAAAGCTTAGGGCTGCCCAGCAGCTCGGCCACGTTCTCTTTGAGCGCCCCTTCGAGCTGCAGGTAGCGAAAGAACATCCGCACGGTGACGACGTGCCGCGCGGCCGAGCGGGGGCTGAGCTCCTGCTCCCCCAGCCATTGGGCGTAGTTCGAGAGATCGCGAATCGTCAGACTGGGAATCCGCCGCCCCGCCAGCCACCGCTCGAATCGCGCCAAGTCGCGGCTGTAGGCCTGCACCGAGTTCTCGGCCAGGTGACACTCGCTCCGCAGGTAATTCACGAACGCGCGAAAGTACGGCCCGGTCGGGACAAGCTTGGCGGGCGTGCCTACCGGCGCCGGGTTCGCGGCGGCCGCGATCCGGTTTCGCGGTTCGGTGGCACGTGGCATCACAAGGCACCCGAGACTCGAGGGGGGGCTTCGCGGCGGCAGCTTGCCCGGCGTGAGAGCCAGGCCAACGGCGCCGCGCTTCGGTAGCTTCGACCGCCGGCGACCGCCAACTTCACGCGATCTTTCCGAGCTCCGACAGCCGGCAAACTCGGCTCAACACGCCCGGGGGAAGACGTTGTCCTCCGCCGTCCGGCCGCGCTCTGGCTGCCCCCGGGTCGAGGCCGGTGCTTTTTCGGTTTCTTCCGGCCGCGGCGCGAGTACAATCGCACCCGGGCGAATCCTCTCGAAGGCCGGCGCAGCCGCGGAGCGAAGTTCCGCGGGAAAGGTTGCGCCCGCATGGCCACGCGCACCGTGCCCTTGGTGGCACTTGCCGACATGGCGCCGGGGCAGGAAGCCGATCTGTTCGCACTGCTGAGCGCCAAGCAAGAGCTGCTCACGCGCGAGGGGAAGAAGTACCACCGCGTTACGTTTCGCGACGCCCGCCGCGAGGTGAGCTTTCCCGTCTGGACCGAATCGATCTGGGCCGACGAATGCCAGCGGCAGTGGACGCCGGGGCTCTTCTACAAGCTTCGCGCGCTGTATCGCGAAACGAGCTACGGGCCGCAGCTCGAGATCTTCAAGATTCGCGAAGCGACCGAGGCCGATCGGGCCGACGGCTTCGACCCCTCGATGTGCCAGGCCCACTCGCGCTTCGATCCGGTCCAAATGTTCCGCGAGCTCGTGGCCCTGGCCGACGAGTGGATCG